>JAIDEM010000141.1 GCA_029054825.1 Prevotella sp.
TCTTTTTTTGCCAGATTGAAGAGAGGTGCAGCCTTCCTGATTCCGCCGCCTCTATCAAGGAGTGTTTCAGTCTCGTCGGAGAGAATTATATCTGATGCCCATCGGGTACTCGTTGTCTCAATGAAATTGCGTATCTGTCCGCTGTGGTGATGCATGTTGATGACGATAGTATTAACTTCGGAGTCAACACGCTCAAGGACGCGTTGCAGTAGAGGCTTGTCTCCGACAGGCAAGAGGGCCTTGGGAATGATGTCTGTCAGTGGTTTGAGCCGTGTGCCGAGACCTGCGGCAAAGATCATTATATTCATTATTTATACGGTTATGCGATTATATACGTTATATACAGTTATATGCGGTTGTGTGGTTATGCGGTTACAGCAGGAGTAATATCCTTATAACCGTCAAAACCGTATAATCGCACCTTACTTCTTTATCTCGCGTTCCTTGATGAATCCGTGGCGGTATGCGTAGAGGAGCTTCTTTAGATTGCTTATCTGCTCCCTCAGTTCCGCGCCCTTGTCTATATCGGCGACATGCATGCGGCGGTTTGCCATTTCGATAATCTGTATTGTGGAGACAATGTCCGTACCTCGCAGAACGGCGTCTTCCGCACTCGTGAAAGGCTCGTGCTGCACGAGCTGGAAGCCACGGGAATGGTATACGAGGGTGTAGCCGGCTATGCCTGTCTCCTTGTGGTAGGCTTCAGAGAATCCGCCGTCGATGACCATCAGCTTACCGTTGGCCTTTATGGGCTTCTCGCCGTTGGCGACATGTACGGGAACATGGCCGTTGATGATATGGCGGTTAGGGCCTGTAAGGCCGAAGGCGTCCATTATGCCGTCGATAATCTTCTCGTCGTCACGAAGTTTGAAGTAGTGCCCTTTCTCCTCTTTATGGGTTGCCTTGTCGGCGATAAAATAGCGTTCAAATGTCGACATCTTGGACTTGTCGAACAGTGGAGAGTCCTTTCCGCACCACAAGTACAGGAAATAGTCCCTAGCATACTCCCGGTCCTCAGGTGTGGAGTCCTGTTGGAACGCGGAGCGGACAAGCATGCCGATGTTGTGCATGAGTTCCTTGCCTTTCAGGTATGTGCCGGGCGTTATCTCGACTTCTTTCAGGGAACCATCTTCCATCAGCGGTATTGACGCATGAAAAAGCAGGTTTCCATTGTATATGGCATACATACAGCCGTGGGAGAGCATCAGACGGATATGCTTCTGCAGTTTCTCTGAGACGCGGAATGAGTGGTGCAGACGCTTCATCAACAGGCGTTCCTCGTCTGTGAGCGCGATGCCTGTGGGAAAGGTGGCGTACTGCATCTTATATTCCTTGCCGTCGACACAGCAGGTATTGTTTTCCAGATTGACGGTGGAGATGATGTCACGGTTCTCCATGTGCCAGTTAGGATGCTTGTGGAATAGTTCTGCCTCGAGCTTGAATTGTATTATGGATATCGCTTTGTGCATCATTGCTGTAAGGCGTCTCTGTTTCTCGTCAAGATTCGTGTTACCGTCGAGGATAATAGGCTCGAAGCCTGTGCACGGGTCATCGCTGTAATGCTCCATGGCGAATGTGGCAAGTGGCACGAGGTTTATGCCGTAGCCTTCCTCTATGGTGGTAAGGTTGGCATATCTCAGACAGATGCGTATGACGTGGCAGATACATGCGTCATTGCCGGCTCCGGCACCCATCCAGAGTATGTCATGATTTCCCCATTGTATGTCCCAGGAATGGTAGTTTGTCAGGGTGTCCATGATGATGTGTGCTCCAGGGCCACGGTCATAGATGTCTCCGAGTATGTGTAGTTGGTCGATAGACAGGCGCTGTATGACGTTGCAGATGGCTATGATGAAGTCGTCTGCACGCTGTGTGGATATGATTGTCTCGATGATTACATTGACATACGCGGCCTTGTTTTGGTCGTCTGTACGTTCATGGAGAAGTTCCTGAATGATGTATGAAAACTCCTCTGGAAGTGATTTTCTCACTTTGGAGCGTGTGTATTTCGAGCATACGTCGCGTAGTACGGAGACAAGCTGGTGCAGGGTGATGTGATACCAGTCGCCGAGATCGTCTTCGTTGGCCTTCACCAGCTCGAGTTTCTGCTCTGGGTAGTAGATGAGTGTGCATAGCTCCTTTTTCTCCTGCTCACGGAGTGTGTTGCCGAATATCTCGTTCACCTTGCGCTTGATATTGCCGGAGGCATTCTTAAGAACGTGCAGGAAAGCCTCGTGCTCGCCGTGTATGTCGGCAAGGAAATGCTCTGTGCTCTTGGGAAGGTTGAGTATGGCGGAGAGGTTTATGATTTCCGTCGCGGCTGATGATATGGTAGGGAAGTTGCGCGCAAGTAGCTGCAGGTAGCGCATGTCTTTCTCTATTTCATTATTTGTCATAAGGCATCATTAGGTTATGTTATGTCGTTTCTTTTGATATGTTGAACTCATTCAGTTGCCTGTACAGTCTTCTTGCTGCCTTGCCGGATATCGGGTCAAGGGGCATATAGCCCAACGGGAGTTGTAGTCTCTCCGAGAGTATATGCATGACATGGGCACAGAAAGATTCCATGCCAAGCTTTCTTGCCATGCTACAGAAGATGTCTTCATCATACATGGTATATATTAGACGCTCGTATATGGACATGACAAGCACGAATGGAGGCTGCCATTCTTTGTTGTACTGGTTCTTCTCCAATATTTTACTTAATCTCAGCAAATCCGTTATCAGTGCTGCGGTCTCTTGAGATGATGTGCATCCGCAGATTATGCCATGCTCCTTGTCGGATATATGGCCGTCGCTGGTTGTAGACTTGACTTTGAAGCGTGCAGGTAAAGCGTCTACATGTATCGGGAGCTGCAGGGACAGGACCTTAGCACCGGATAGCAGTTCCTCCATTATGCCATGGTCAATGGCGTATACCTGAATATTCTTCCAGTTGTGAACGGAAAGCTGCTGCAATATGTCTGGGCATTCCTGGACGCGCTCCGTTCTGGCATCTTGGCTTGCATGTCGCATATTTATAGAAGCCTGAAGAAGTGTCCATATACATTTCTCTTCCTTCTCGGAGAGCTTATTGCGCTGGACTGTGTCGATGACCTTCTGATATAAGGCGCGGAATGTCTCTGTTGTCTGCGGATGTTCATTCTCGTTGCTTGGCTCTGGAATAAGGGCTACACGTTTCTTCCAGCCCAGTTGTTTTATATCTTCCAGCTCCTGTGATGATGTGACATGCAGAACCATTGCCTTACGTATGGAAAGGAACTGGTAGGCAATGAGGCTGGGCAGTTTACTCTTCCAGAAATCAGCTTGAAGTTCTTTGGGAGATAGACCGTTGTGAGGTGAGAGGACAACGGGAATCATGTTGCGCAGTGCCCATGATTCCACGATGGCGGCCTTGAAACTCCAGCATCCATGTATATGGATAATATCAGGCTGCAGTTTCTCTATACGCCTGTAAAAGTCGGCTTTAGATATATTGCCGGAGATTATATGTGTCTCTACAGTCTTTCCCATAACGACTTGAAGCATCTGGACAAACCTTGCGGCCTGCCCCATACTCTTCTTGAAGTTAGGTATGTAATGTAGAACTTTCATGCTGTAGAGTCAAGTCTGTTTATACAGTTACATGTCTGTATATTATATTGCGGAGTGACATGTCGTTGATGTAGCTCCGATGTAGGAATATGATAGGGAAAAGTCCCGCATTCTCCTTGTCGAGATATAGTGTCTTGCGTTTTACCCCGTTTGTCCTGCACCAGCTTTTCAACAGCTTCCTTACAGTCTTCTTATGCTTGTGGCGTTTAAGGAATCCGAGATGCTTGATATGCGTGTCGCCCAAGAGTAAGGGCCTGTTTTCAGATAGCGGATTGCTTTCCAGAAGTTCGCCGACTCTCACGAGCCATTTCTCTGAATCTGGCGCAAATGAGGGCGGTATGATGATGACATAGTCATATTCGGCAGCCTTCACTCCAAGCAATATCTCTATCTCCTCGCCCGTGACATATTGTGGTTTGTCGGGAAGATATGTCGAACGGAGATTCTTATATTCTGCATAGAACGGCTCAAGAATATCCTTTATGTCGCCCTTCATCGTTTCACGGACAACTACAACTTCAAATCCAGCATCGTACTGTTGGGACAGAACCATGGGTAGTGTCTCACGTAGTACGATGTCATTGTCGTTGGTTATTATTATTATTGAAATATTCTTGTTCATATTCTTATTGGTCAGGGAGTTATATCCACACCCTAAACGAATTTATTTGAAATCTTCAGATATATATCCGACAGGCAACGGCCTACAGTTGTATTGCGAAGCCATTATCTCTCCGTATGCTCCTGCCGAGCGTATGGCAATGAAGTCTCCGCGATGTGTTTCTTCCATGCTGTAGTCTTTGGCAAACACATCTGAAGATTCGCATATCGGACCTACAACATCATAGATTTTCTTTGTGCCATCAGGGTTGGAGATATTCATGATACTGTGGAACGCGCCGTAGAGTGCCGGACGTATAAGCTCTGTCATGCCTGCATCAAGTATGCAGAACTCCTTGTTTGTGCCTTTCTTTATATATATGGTACGTGCAATTAATGAGCCCATCTGCCCAACGACAGAGCGTCCCGGTTCAAAGTGGACTTTCTGGCCGGGACGGACTTTCAGTCTCTTGGCATAGGCTTCGAAGAATGCATGGAAATCGGGTATTGGAGCAATGTCTGGGTCTTCATAATCAATACCCAATCCGCCGCCGACATTGATGTTCTGTATCGTTATACCTTGTTCCTCAAGACGGTTCTGCAACTCGTTGACACGGTTGCAGAGAGCCTCAAAATCGTCCATCTGCAGAATCTGGCTTCCTATATGGAAATGCAGACCGACAAACTCAATATTTGTCATGTTTTTTGCCAGCATTATCACCTTCTCCATATCAGCCATAGGAATGCCGAATTTGATCTCAGCAAGTCCTGTTGTGATGTTTGCATGTGTATGCGCACCGACATCGGGATTGATTCTGAAAGCTATCCTTGCCTTTTTGCCACGTGATGCGGCAAGCTGCTGTATTATCTCCAGTTCCTCAATGCTTTCGCAGTTGAAGCAGAAGATATCATTGTCTATTCCGAGAAGTATCTCCTTATCGGTTTTTGCCACTCCTGCATAGACGATTTTCTCAGCAGGGAATCCTGCTTCTATAGCGGCTTTTATCTCATTGCCGCTGACACAGTCCGCTCCAAGTCCAGCCTCAGATATTATCCTCAGTATCTTTGGGTTGGCATTGGCCTTTATGGCATAATGAATGCAGAAGTTTTCATATTTGCCAGCCTCGGAGTTGATGGTGTCCAGAGTCTTGCGCAACAGTTCCGTATCATAATAATAGAACGGTGTCTCTATGTCCTTGAATTTCTCTATTGGAAATATTGTCATTGGAATACTAATGTCTGTGTATTTTTTATGATTTTCTTGTAATAGCCGAAAATTTATGGCGCGTTGCACAAGTATTGGTTAGTGTGTCGCGTCCTATCGTGCCCCCTGATTTACTTGAATAATGCATCCGACAGGTTCTGCAAAGCCTGCTTCTTGTCACACTCACGGATGAGGAATGATATGTTATAGTTTGAACCGCCGTAGGATATCATTCTTACAGGGATGTCTTTCATTGCCGTTGTTGCCTTTGCCTCAAATCCGACATTTTCCCAATCAAGGTCTCCTGCAACACAGATTATACACATGTCTTTATCTACAGTTACAGTGCCATAGTGCTTCAGTTTGTCAACAATGGCATCAAGGTGGGTTGTATTGTCAATGGACATTGACACTCCGACTTCAGATGTGCAGACCATGTCGATAGATGTCTTGAACTCCTCGAATGTGTTGAACACCTTGCTGAGGAACCCTGAAGCGAGAAGCATACGTGAGGACTTTATTTTGATGGCTGTGATATTGTCCTTGGCGGCTACCGCCTTTATTGTGCCTCTCTGTAGGTCATTATTGATAATCGTGCCAGCAGCATCAGGATCCATGGTGTTCTTCAATGCCACAGGGATTCCAGCGTTCCTTGCTGGTTGCACACAAGTAGGGTGGAGTATCTTTGCACCGAAATATGCCAGTTCTGCAGCTTCCTCGAAATTCAACTGGTGAACAGGTTCTGTATGCTCCACTATGCGTGGGTCGTTATTATGCATACCGTCAATGTCTGTCCATATCTGTATCTCCTCAGCTTTGATGGCAGCACCGATGATGGAGGCTGTATAGTCTGAACCGCCACGCTGAAGATTGTCTATCTCTCCATAAGCGTTACGGCATATAAATCCTTGTGTGATATAAATCTGATATCCAGTGTTTTCATCGAGAATATTTTTGAGATTCTCCTTTATGAAAGTCATGTCTGGCTCCTGGTTCTTGTCTATTTTCATGAAATCCAGCGCAGGAAGCAATGTTGCTTTTATCCCTATCTGCTTAAGATAAGCGACAACCATATTTGTCGACATGATCTCACCCTGTGCCACTACAGCACGCTCTTCAAAACTTGTAAAGGTATCCTTGGAGAAGGCATGCAGGTACTGAAAACGGTCATTGAGAAGTTCAGTTATCTCGGCCTTTATGTCATTATCCGTGTACAATTCATCAACATGCTTCATGTATTTCTTTTTCAGCTGGTTGATGATGTCGTGTGCGCCGTCAATATTCTTCTTGTAGAAATAATTGGAAATCTCAAGAAGAGAGTTCGTTGTACCAGACATTGCCGACAGAACGATAAACGTAGGCTCGCCACTCTTGGTGATGAGCTTGCATACATCTTTCATTCTTTCTGGCGAGCCGACAGATGTGCCGCCAAATTTCATTACTTTCATAATCCTATCCGTTTGTTTTTTTATTGTTTTACTTCCGTTAATGTGCCGTCCTCACAGCGGTATACGATACCAGGAAACTTATCAAGCATGGGTATGTTGTGTGTGGACATCACTACCGTCGTTCCTGTACGTGTAATGCCTTTCAACAATGCCACGATATTCTCAGCAGTCTCAGGGTCAAGATTACCTGTCGGCTCATCGGCGATAATTATCTTTGGCTTGTTCAGCAAGGCACGCGCTATAGCGATACGCTGCTGTTCGCCTCCCGACAGCTCATGAGGCAGACTGCTCTTTGCCTCTGTCATGCCGACATCCTCAAGCACTTCATCGATTCGGGCGTCAATATCGGCCTTCTTCTGCCATCCCGTTGCTTTCAGTACGAAATACAAGTTGTTGTATACAGTGCGGTCATGCAGAAGCTGGAAATCCTGGAATATGATGCCCATCTCACGGCGCAGCTCAGGGATATGCTTGCGCTTTATCTTCATGATTTCGCGGTCAAGGACTACAGCATTCTCAGCTTCGTCAAGGTCGAGCTCACAATAGAATGTCTTCAACAGCGAACTCTTGCCTGAGCCGACTTTTCCTATGAGGTAGATGAATTCACCCTCGTCGGCACGGAAATTTATGTCTTTCAGGATGCACAGGTCATCCTGGTATATTGTTGCATTCCTGTAATCTATAAGCATGGCATTGCATTTTGTTTCTTGTTAATGTTTGTGCCAGTTTGGGTCATGTCGCACTTGCAGCTCCTTTGCCAAGTCTTCTATACGCAGGCCCTTAGAGGTGAGGAGCACAATAAGATGGTAGAGCATGTCCGAACCTTCATAAACCAGACGTTCATCAGTGCCGTTTGTAGCCTCTATGACAAGTTCGAGAGCCTCTTCTCCAACTTTCTGTGCCATGCGGTTCAAACCGTCTTTGAACAGTGATGTTGTGTATGAGCCTTCTGGCATTTCCTTGTGGCGCTTCTCTATGAAATCCTGCAACTCGGAAAGAAACAGGAGTGGATTGCTTTCATTGTTCATTTTTATATTGTATATCTGAAAAATATATGTTCTTTGTTTCTATTGCAAGGTAACACATACGGTTTGTATTATGCATGCTTACACATTATATTTATATAAGACATCTTACTTGTTTTCCTCGCCCCAGCAGGTGTCGGTACCAGTATGGCAAGTAGGGCCGTGTGGATGCACCTTTACAAGAAGCGTGTCATGGTCGCAGTCAGACTTGATGTCCACAAGGTCAAGGAAATTACCGCTTGTCTCGCCTTTGGTCCACAGACATTTTCTGCCACGGCTCCAGAATGTCACTTTCTTTGTCGCGATGGTCTTCTGCAACGCCTCTTCATTCATATATCCGAGCATCAGGACATTCTTTGTCTCTGCATCTTGGATGATGGCAGGCACGAGACCTCCGCCTTTTTCAAAATCTATCTTCATAATCTTACATTTACACCTTCCTTATTTAAATACTCCTTCAACTCTGGAATGGATATTTCACCGAAATGGAATACAGAAGCTGCGAGAGCAGCATCAGCCTTGCCGACGGTGAAGGCATCCCTGAAATGCTCCATCGCTCCTGCACCTCCAGAGGCTATGACTGGGATTGAAAGCTTGTCGGAAAGGCACGCCAACGCTTCATTGGCATATCCTGTCTTCACGCCATCATGATCCATTGAGGTGAAGAGTATCTCACCTGCACCACGCTCTTGAGCTTCATGCGCCCATTCAAACAGTCCACGGTCAGTACGGATACGTCCACCATTAAGGTAGCAATGCCAGCCGTCTTCGTCCATACGGGCATCTATGGCGCATACGCATACCTGTGAACCGTACTGTGAAGTTATCTCCGAAATCAGTTCTGGCCGACGTAGTGCGGCACTGTTTACGCTCACCTTGTCAGCACCGGCATTAAGCAACATAGTGACATCTTCAAGCTGGTTGATGCCGCCTCCTACAGTAAATGGTATGCTTATCTCCCGTGCCACTCTGCTGACCATGTCCTTGAATGTCTTCCTGCCTTCAAAAGACGCTGTTATATCAAGGAACACAAGTTCGTCAGCTCCATTCTCGGAGTAGACTTTCCCCAGTTCCACAGGGTCGCCTGCAGAGCGCAGATTCACGAAATTCGTGCCTTTGACCGTCTCACCATTCTTTACATCAAGACAAGGAATTATTCTTTTCGCCAGACTCATTTGCAAAATAATCTTTAGGTTACATGGGCAGTTTTGCGACATCTATACGTCCCTCATAGAACGCTTTTCCGAATACCACGGCAGGGATACCGTTACGCTCAAGGTCGTCAATGTCATCATTGGACGATACTCCGCCAGAAGCTATGAGATGCATATCGGGAAATTCCTGCATCACCTGTCTGTACAGTGCTGTCGCCGGTCCTTGCAGTGTGCCGTCCTTGCTTATCTCTGTACACAGGACATTCCTTATGCCTTGCTCCGTATATTTGCGCAGGAAAGGAATGAGTTCTTCTTCGGAGTCCTCTTTCCATCCATTGATGCTTATCTTTCCGTTGCGCACATCAGCACCGAGAATTATTCTCTCAGCGCCGTATTTCCTTATCCATTCCGTACACAACTCCCAGTTTGTCACGGCTATGCTGCCCAGCGTCACCATGGCGGCTCCTGCATCAAATGCTTTTTCGATGTCCTCTGCAGTCTTTATTCCTCCGCCGAAGTCGACAACGAGACTTGTGGCAGAGGTTATGTCGTGGAGCACAGCGTCATTGACGATATGCTTTGACCTGGCCCCGTCGAGATCTACTACATGCAACCGCTTGAAGCCCATCCGCTCAAACTCTACAGCGACGGCGACTGGGTCTTCGTTGTATACCTTTTTACGGTCATAGTCGCCCTTTGTAAGTCGGACACATTTGCCGTCGATAATGTCTATGGCTGGTATGAGTTCTATCATGTTTTTTTACGGTTTTACGGTCTTTCGGTTTTACGGATATTGGTTACAGAAAGAGTAATCTCCACTTAACCGTCAAACCGTATAGCCGCTTAACCGTATTACAACTCTATGAAATTCTTTAATATCCGTGAGCCGACACTGCCACTTTTCTCGGGATGGAACTGTGTGGCATAGAAGTTCCCTGTATGTATTGCTGCCGAGTATGGCAGTGTGAAATCGGCTGTAGCTATGGTGTATTCCTCATGGAGAGGGACATAATAGCTATGCACGAAATACACATAGTCCTGCTCCTTAATGCCGTTAAACAGCGGTGTCTTCAGCCCTGTCAGGCTGTTCCAACCCATTTGAGGAATCTTCTCCTCATGGCATGTCGGCTGGAAACGCTTCACATCCATAGGAAAGATGCCTATGCAGTCAGTGTCCCCTTCTTCCGAATGGCGGCAGAGTAGTTGTTGGCCGACACATATTCCGAGGACAGGTTGTGTCAGGGAGCGTATGACATCGTCAAGATTGCGCTTGCGCAAATATTCCATGGCGGTCTTTGCCTCTCCCTGTCCTGGGAATATCACTTTGTCGGCACAGCGAAGCTGGTCAGCATCGTCCGTTATTACAGGTTCTATGCCTATCCGCTGTAGTGCATTGACTACAGAATAGATATTTCCAGCATTGTATTTTACTATCGTTACGGTCATGGTTGCGGTTTTTACGGTACTACGGTTGTGCGGTCTTTCGGAGATTGGTTTTTGATTACAGGGAAGAGTCATCTCCGTATAACCGCTTAACCGTCAAACCGAAAAAACGCCTAACCGCCTTACTCCTTGATGGCAGGATATTTCCTGAACCACCCGTCAAGCCTGAGTCTCATCACTCCGAAGAATGCCTCCCCGAAAATGCCTCCGGACATTTTGCTGGTGCCTTCGCGGCGGTTGACGAATATTACAGGAACTTCCTTGATTTTGAATCCTATCTTGTAGGCTGTGAACTTCATCTCTATCTGGAAAGCATATCCTTTGAACTTTATCTTGTCCAGTTCGATGGTCTTCAGCACACGGCGTTTATAGCACTTGAAGCCGGCTGTCGTGTCATGAATCTGAAAACCTGTGACGGCCTTCACATATTTTGACGCGAAATATGACATCAGCACTCGTCCTATAGGCCAGTTGACGACATTCACTCCGCTCACGTAACGCGAACCGATGGCGACATCGTATCCTTCGTCTGCACATGCCGAATACAGGCGCGGAAGGTCATTCGGGTCGTGCGAGAAGTCTGCATCCATCTCGAAGACGTATTCATAATCCTTGTCGAGAGCCCACTTGAAACCTGTGATATACGCTGTGCCGAGCCCGAGTTTGCCTGCGCGCTCGATAATATACAGGCGATTCTTGAACTCTCCATCCATCAGTCTTTTCACAATGTCGGCAGTCCCGTCGGGAGAACCGTCATCGATGACGAGGATGTCAAAGGCCTTGTCAAGGCCGGACACCGCACGTATAATCTTCTCGATGTTCTCCTTTTCGTTGTACGTCGGTATGATAACAATGCTGTCACTTTTCATGGTTACTTGCGGTTTTGCGGTTATATACTGTTAGACGGTTTTGGTTCTCGTAGATGCTATGGTCAAGGTCGTCTATTCTGTTTTTGTACGCTTTCGTTCTTTTTCAGTCCTTGCTCAACTTGTTCCACATGTATATGCCATAGAAGGAATTGATGAGGTAGACACTGTATTTTGCTACGGTCATGAACGAGAAGTCTGATGCCGACATGAGCCACATCGCGATATATGCGACATTTATGGCAAGCCACATGTACCACTGCTCCACAAATGCCTTGACGGAGACATACATCGTGATGACCGACATCACTGTGGTGAAAGAGTCAAGCCAAAGTTGCAAAGGGTGGTCGTAATCCATCTTCAATGTCTTGAACTGCATATCTGGCAGCACACTTTGCATGGCATCAATCATCCATGGCCCGAAATATATCAGGAATATGCCAAGGGCAAGCGTACCAGCCACTACCGCAAAGGCGGTGGCAAGACGTTGCTTCCATGTCATATAGCGTGTATGGATCGTCTGCGTGTCATCGTCACGCATACGTTTTTTCCATTTGTTCCAGCCTACAAACTGCATCGGGAGGTTGTAGACAAGTCTCTGGAGCATATCGCCATAGATATGTGTGCAGAAGCATATATAGATGTGCAGGAAGGCTTCCACTGTGCCGAATATCCAGTTTGCCATGGAGCCCTTTGCCCCGAGCACGACACAGAAGACACCCAATATCGCCGCCACTGCCGCTACAGAGGTGTTGAATGTCACCTCGCCTTTCAGCAGGAAGCCTACAGCCGTAAGGGCAAGTATGGCGATGAGAAGTAGGGTCTCAAACTTGTTGAGTCCCGTGATGGATTTCTTTGTTATGTAGAGATACTTGTTCATTTTGTTCGGTTTGTGTACGGTTATAGGTTGGTTATTGTTGGTTGTTGGTAATTGACCTAAAACCCAATACCAAAAACCTAGAACCTTAACACCGTGTCGAGAAAGTTAACCGTATACTCGACGGTAGGAGCAAACCACGGATGGAAGAGCCAGAATGTGTGCAGCGGCGCATCATGCTTACGGACCTCGTGATATATGCCATACGTGTCAAGCTTCTCAATGAGTTCCTCCTTGCCGTCGGAATAGCGCGGAAGCTGGCTGTTGATGAAGCATACTGGAGCGGACATCTGTGAGACCCATGCCACTGGCGATGCTTCTATCCAGTTTTCCCTCGCGTCTTCATACATCCCTCCGAGCCATTGTGCCGTGAGCGGCATCTTGTGCTGCCGCCGCATCCTCTCCTCGGTGTCTTCTATATTGTGCCGGGAGATGAATGTCGAGCATCCGTCCATGCTCACCACAGCCTGTATGTCGCTGCTGTGCTGTGCCCATTCGCCGTTCCCCTCATGACGTGGCGACCCGTTTGTCATGCCCACAAGCGTGGCGAGATGGCCTCCGGCGGAGCATCCAGACATGGCAATCCTCGTGGTGTCTATGCCGTACTGTGCCGCATGAGCCCGCGCCCAGCGTACAGCCGTCTTCAGATCATGGAGGGCGGCAGGATAGACTGCTTCCGGTCTGAGGCGGTACTCCACAGCTATCGTGACATACCCCTTAGCAGCAATGGCCATGGCCATGGGCACCTGCAGGGATTTGTCCCCTGAGTTCCATCCTCCGCCATGAACCATAATCAGTGCCGGACGCCGCTTCTTGTCCGATGGACGGTAAACATTCAGGCGCAGCTTGCGGTCGCCGTATGGCGTGTTGTGCAGGGTAGTGTACACCATATCTTCGTATGCAGTGACGCCCTTCGGTAGCTCCTGCTTTGCCAGCTCTATCTCTGGATGATATTTCTTGTTGTGGAGATAGGTGGAGAGGATTGTATACGACGTGTCCCTTGGCGCTTGCACATTCTGAGCCTGCATGCCGATATGACAGCATGCGAGCAGGAATGATATGGCGAGACACAGCTTTTTCATAAAATCGTCATATTTTTGGCTGCAAAGGTACTGAAAAAAAACGATATTGGCAAAATATATTAAATAAATTCGCGTGTGCGCTACAATTATTACTCTGTATATGCGCAGAATGCCGTTTCGTACATGCAAAATGCTCTGTTATCGCGTTGTGGAATGTCGTGCACCGGGATTTGAGCAAGGAGGTCGTAACCGAAGGCGAAGTCCCGGGTCACCTTTCATCCTGCGAATGGTGACCCTTGAGTTGGTGAATGGTGACCCTTTGCCTTGTAAAAGGTGACCTTTTGCCAACCTTTTGTATACAATTTAATAAACACCTGCAACACAGTAATTAACAGAACAACATCAAAAAGTCACTTGAAGCTCTTGGCAGCTCTGCATAACGCCATTCGTCCAGCATTTTTTTTGCATATTAGAAAATATTATCGTAACTTTGCAGCCGATTACCACGTCTTTTGGGGTGTAGGTTTTTGGTTTTAGGTTAAATGCCTACGACCTATAACCTATACCCCACGACCAACAACCCACCCAAAAGATGAAAGAAAACAAGCTCCTTTCGCGTTATACTAAATCCACACAGGCTGGTGCTTTGGCCAGGACATTGGCCAAAAGTTCCGTGCATTCGGTCTTTCTGGAAGGACTGTCGTGCTCTGCCGTCCCCTTGATGCTTTCTGCCGCTAATGACAGGCTTGCGGGGATGGAGAGCACATCGGATGACGGCATGGCCTGTGGAGGCATGATGCTTTTTGTGCTCAATGATGCTGACGAGGCAGGATATATGTATCATGACCTGTGCCAGTTGGCCGGCGAGGGGAAGGTGCTGTTTTTCCCTTCGTCATACAAGCGTGCTGTGAAATACGGGCAGCACGATCCGGCAAATGAGATATTGAGGACGGAGGTCTTGGCAAGACTTTCCGAGAGACAGCGTCTCGGAACCGTTGCCGCCAGCGAGGGGATAATGGTCGTGACATACCCTGAGGCGTTGGCGGAACTCGTTGTGTCGCAGCGTGATGTGGAGATACGCAAGATATTACTGGCGCGCGGACAGCAGATAGACATCATTGATGTAGAGCATCAGCTCCGCGAGCTCGGCTTCCGGCAGGTAGACTATGTCTACGAGCCGGGGCAGTTTGCCGTGAGAGGTTCCATAGTCGATGTCTTCTCGTTCTCTTCAGAGCTGCCCTTGCGGCTTGATTTCTTTGACGACGAGATAGACACGATACGCACATTCGAGGTCGAGAGCCAGCTTTCCAAGGACATGAAGGAGAAGGTGGTCATTGTGCCGCAGCTCTCTGGTATAGAGACAGAGAAGCGTCCGCTGACGTCTTTTCTTCCCGACGGCACTCCGCTAATTGCCAGAGACGTGGATTTTGTACTTGAAAGGGTGGGGCAGGTGTTTGAGGAAGGCTTCTCGAGGCAGGCTCTCGCGGAGCGTCTCGCCAATGCCACGGAGATGGAGCAGGCGCATATCATGGAGGAGATGCGTCGTGAGTCGCAGCTGTGTACACAGACGGTGATGTTTGCCGAACTGTCGAGGATGACGACCGTGGAGTATGGCATACAGGTGCAGAGCAACAGGAGATATGACGCAAGAATGACGTTTCATGTTGTCCCGCAGCCGTTGTTCCATAAGAACTTTGAACTTCTCCGCGATACGCTCCGACAGTATGTCGATGCAGGGTATCGCATAGGCATACTTGCCGACAGTGAAAAACAGGTAGAGAGGATTGATGACATACTTTCAGCCGGAACAGATAACAATGTCTCTGTCAAGAAGATAAGTATAAAGAGTGTAGGCTACACCTTACATGAAGGCTTCATCGATAACGACCTGAAGATGTGCCTGTTTACAGACCATCAGATTTTCGATAGATTCCACAAATACAACCTTAAGTCCGACAAGGCGCGCCATGGCAAGATGGCTCTTACGATGAAGGAGCTGCAGGAACTGGAGCCCGGGGATTTCATCGTGCATGTCGACTTCGGCATAGGGAAATTCGCCGGTTTGGTGCGAGTGCCTGTGGGTAACTCTTATCAGGAGGTCATCCGCATCGTCTATCAGAACAACGACAAGGTGGACGTGTCGATACATTCCCTGTATAAGATAAGCAAATACCGCAGCAGTACAACCGGCGAGCCGCCGCGCCTGTCGCATCTCGGCACTGGGGCATGGGAGCGTCTGAAGGAGCGTGCGAAGAAGAAGATAAAGGATATAGCGCGCGACCTTATCCGGCTTTACGCCAAGCGCCGTCATGAAAAAGGTTTCAGCTTCTCGCCCGACAGCTATCTCCAAAATGAGCTTGAGGCCTCGTTCCTTTATGAAGACACTCCAGACCAGCTGAAGGCAACGCAGGAGGTGAAGCACGATATGGAGTCTTCACGTCCCATGGACAGACTCGTATGCGGCGATGTTGGATTCGGCAAGACGGAGGTTGCCATACGTGCCGCCTTCAAGGCTGCCTGCGACAGTAAGCAAGTGGCTGTATTGGTGCCGACTACAGTCCTTGCGTTCCAGCATTACAAGACGTTCAGCAAGCGTCTCGAAGGGCTGCCCGTGAGAGTGGATTATCTGTCCCGTGCGCGTACGACCAAGCAGACAACGGCTGTGCTGAAGGAGCTGGCGGAGGGCAAGATAGATATACTTGTAGGCACTCATAAGCTCATCGGGAAGTCAGTCAAGTGGAAAGACCTTGGACTGCTGATTATAGACGAGGAGCAGAAGTTCGGCGTTTCTACAAAGGAGAAATTGCGCCAAGTGAAGACAAACATCGACACGCTGACGATGTCTGCGACCCCTATACCGCGCACCTTGCAGTTTTCGCTGATGGGGGCAAGAGACATGAGCATCATGCGGACTCCGCCGCCCAACCGCCATCCTATACATACGGAACTGGGGACATACGGCCACGAGATAATAGCCGATGCCATAGGCTTTGAGATGTCTCGCAACGGACAGGTGTTTTTTGTTAATCCACGTATATCCAACCTTGTGGAAATCGCGCGGCTGATAGAGAAGCATGTGCCTGACTGCAGGGTTGCCATAGGCCACGGGCAGATGAATCCAGACGAACTGGAGAAGATCATCATGGGTTTCATGAACCATGACTACGATGTACTGCTGTCCACGACCATTGTCGAGAACGGCATAGACATTCCAAATGCCAACACTATCATCATAAACGATGCACACAAGTTCGGCCTGAGTGACCTCCACCAGATGCGCGGACGTGTAGGACGAGGCAACAAGAAGGCATTCTGCTACCTGCTTTCTCCGCCGTTGTCATATCTTTCCCATGACGCACGGACGCGACTGGAGGCTTTGGAGACATTCTCAGACCTCGGCAGCGGCTTCTCGCTTGCCATGCAGGACCTTGACCTTCGTGGTGCAGGAAATCTGCTCGGTTCGGAGCAGAGCGGTTTCATGGAAGACCTCGGATACGAGACTTACCAGAAGATCCTGAAGCAGGCTGTGCAGGAATTGAAGAATGAAGAGTTTCAGGATCTCCAGGAGGAGCAGGTGCTTGAGGCGCAAACGGAGGGACGTGACATGGAGAGCCTGGAGTTTGTCGACGATTGCGGCGTGGAGAGCGACCTCGAGATGTTCTTCCCTGACCTTTATGTGCCAGGGAGTGCAGAGCGTATGCTTCTCTACCGTGAGCTTGACCAGATAGAGACGGACAGGGATCTGACTGAATACCGCAAGAGGCTGGAGGACAGGTTCGGTCCCGTGCCCCATGAGGGTGAGGAGCTCATGTCCGTTGTCATGCTCCGCCGACTTGGCAAACGTCTTGGATGTGAGAAGATTGTGTTGAAACAGGGGCTTATGCAACTGCATCTCCTGCGTGACCAGAGCAGTCCGTATTACAAGACAACGGCATTCGGATGCATCATCGGATATGCCACATCCAATCCGCGCCGTTGCCAGTTCAAGACCGTGAACGGTTCCCCGCGCATTGTAATTTCAAGCGTCCCTACTGTCGGTGATGCCCTGAAGGTGCTGTCGGCAATAGCAGGCAGGGACAGAGACAGAGCGGGCAATGCTGGTGCGTAAACGATGAGAGAAATGCCGTTCATAATGATTCAACGGTAAAAAAATCCTGTAAAACTGTTGCAAATCTCATCGAAAAGTTGTACTTTTGCATTCGATTTGCAGTGAGATATATTTATCGGCTGTACACAGAATAGCCAAGGAGAGATGCCGGAGTGGTCGATCGGGACGGTCTCGAAAACCGTTGTACTCTTACGGGTACCCAGGGTTCGAATCCCTGTCTCTCCGCTTTTTGATGTTAACTTGCAACGGTTTTGGGTCTTTGGCTTTAGGTTAATTACCCACAACCCATTACCTACACCCCGCAACCTATAACCAAACCACCAAAATGTATCCGCTTTTATTTGAACCGAATCTGCACACTGTAGTCTGGGGAGGGAAGAGACTTGAGGAATGGAAAGGGATGGCAAAGAGCGGTTCACCTGTCGGTGAATCATGGGAAGTCAGCTGCGTCCCTTCATCTACATCTGTTATATCCAATGGAAAATGGAAAGGCAAGCTGCTTACAGATATAATCAAGGAACATCCCCATGAGATACTCGGAGAGAAAGTTGCATTGAAGTACGGCAACGAGCTGCCGTTGCTTGTGAAATTCATCGATGCCGAACGTGACTTGTCTATCCAGGTGCATCCAGATGATGCCATGGCAC
>JAIDEM010000142.1 GCA_029054825.1 Prevotella sp.
TGTGGCAGCCATCCTTGCCGGTGGTGACACCATCCACTCTTTCTTCGGTCTTCCGATGGAGGTTTGCACTCCAGGAACCTGCGGAAAGATGAACGAGGCAAGAATCCTCACCCTTCTCCATGCCGATACCATCATCATCGATGAGGTGTCGATGGTGAGATGTGACGTGATGGATGCCATCGACTACACCATGCGCAAGGCTCTCAGGAACAACATGCCATTCGGAGGCAAGCAGATGATCTTCGTTGGTGACATGTTCCAGTTGCCTCCCGTGGTGAAGCAAGGACCGGAGAAAGACCTGCTGAAGGATCTGTACCACAGTGACGACTTTTTCTTCTACAAGTCGGATGTCATCAAGCGCATGCGGCTCGTGAAGATCGAGTTCCAGAAGGTGTACCGCCAGGACGATGAGCACTTTCTTCACATCTTGGAAAACGTGCGCATGAACAAGGTGACACCGGAGGATATCATGCACCTAAATGGCCGTGTACACACGCCAAGCGATAAAGATGGCGCGGTCATCACGCTGGCATCCGTCAACAAGACTGCCGACAAGATCAACATTCAGCGACTGGAAGAAATTGAAGCAGAGGAGTTCGTGTACGAAGGTACAGTTGACGGCAACTTTGAGGAGAAGCGTTTCCCCGTGGAGTTGAAGCTTCGTCTGAAGGTCGGTGCTCAGGTGATGTTCACACGCAACGACCAGCAGAAACGTTGGGCAAACGGAACGCTTGGAAAGGTGACCGAGCTCACAAAGGACGAGATAAGCGTCACGCTAAACAATGGTGAGACGTATGTTGTGCCTTGCTGCTCGTGGGAATCGTACAGCTACGACTACAACAAGGAAGAGCGAAAGATGAAGAAGGAACTGACCGGTACTTTCACCCAATACCCTCTGAAGCTGGCATGGGCGATAACGGTACACAAGAGCCAGGGCATGACCTTCGACAAACTCTCGCTTGACCTGAGCCGAGGTATGTTTGCTGTGGGACAGCTCTATGTGGCACTCAGCCGTGTGCGTACTCTGGAAGGTCTTTACCTCTCAAAGAACGTCATCCCTCAGTATGCCCATACAAGTCGGGAGGTGCTCTCTTACGCAAGCGGGTACAACAACGAACAGCAGATCGGCAACGAGATTGAGAGTGGAAAGGCTGTCTATGGCGCTCTTCAGCAGAATGACTATGATGAGGCTGCCAGACAGTACCTGATGCTTGTAGCAAAGAAGGCAGAGGATGGCGACTTCAAGGAGGCGATGCAGCAAGCAAAGCGATTTCTGGACATATTGGTGTGTGACGAGCACCTTTATGGAGCAATAGAGGATGTGCCGGAAAATCTGCTCCACGCAAGCCACTGGGCTCCGAAGTTCATTGCTGCCTTGCTGAGTCTCTACGCTCAGAAGTATGGGGAGGCATTGGCTCTCATTGGTGAGGTGTTGGAAAGACATCAATGTGCAGAGGCTCTGTACATCAAGTCGCGTACCTTGGCAAAGCTTGGGCGCTACACGGAAGCTGACGAGACGAACTGCCGGTTGGCGAATGTGTTCGAGATGGCAACACCTGACGCAAAGGTCCTTTTCATGATTGCCATGCTCAACGAGATGCACATAGGCGATCCCGGTCTTGACCTCATGCGGAAGCTGGTGGAGGCGCGACCTAAGTACGACCTTGGCATCCTTGCCTTGCGCACATTGATGCAGAGCCATGGCTTGCAACTCGACAAACTATCAGACAACAACTGCGAATTGGTGGATCTCTTCAACTCTGATGCCACGGAAGAGGAGTTCCTTGCCTATCTGAAGGTGTGCCGCGAGAAGGCGCCAAAGGCAATTGCTTACCTGATTCGCCGGATTAAGAAGCAGGAGTTCAATGAAGAGCAGCCCATCGGGGAATGACGGGAGGCTCTTCTCAAACCGAAAAGATGAACATGGAGAAATTCAAAGCAAAACTGAGAGACATACAGGGGATGAAGTTCCCAATTGTCAATGCAGCATTTAAGGGTAAGGATGGCCAGATATACATCGGTGTCATGATGGTAGACACGGGTTCGGTGAATTGCATCCTGAACAAGTCTGTTCTACCGTACCTGACAGATGATGCGGTGATTGAGGGTCGCACGATGAAGATTCACTCAGTGCAAGGTAGAGGCGTGGAGTGTCAAGGGTATTCGCTGGCATTTCGCATAGGTAATGGAGTGTTCTCTGACACTTTCTATGTCAACAAGGATATGGACTTTAGCCAAATGTTCAATGGCCCGTTTATCGGCATCATTGGTCATGAGTTTCTGAGGAACAACAACATCGTGCTTGACTACGAAACGGAAACATTACATGCTTCAGAAGGTACTATTGAAGGCAATCCTGGGGAATATGCGTTTCTCTTCCCGATGTCATACGGATTGAAGCAATACAACGTTCCTGTCGTGGGACTTGTCTATGGTGACAAGGAGTATCTGATGGTGGCAGATTCAGGAGCAAATGATACGGTCATCACCAAGCATCTGATGGATGATGCTGGAATCTGTGTGAAACATTTAGGTGACGATGGAACTGTAACCTGTTTTACCACAGACACGTTGGAAACAGCATTGTATGATGTCACGTTGAGCATCATCAGCGTGGGTGGAACGCCAGAGCGCCCTAAGATATACACGCAAAATGACAAAGTCCAGGTTATCAGCAACTGCCCATATATAATGGAAGGTTTGAAAGATGCTGATGGCAATGGCCTTATGCCTGTTTCTGGAATGTTGTCATCAGACTTCATGCACAGGAATAAATGGGTGTTGGATTTTGGGACAGGTGTGATGTATCAACGCAAAGATGTTGCATGATTATGTGCAATATTGCCAGACACGGTCGTCCCTGTCATCCACGTTTGCTCCTGTAAGACAGAATGTCATGATTTCTCTGCGATCATTGTATAGCACGTGGAGCTTGAATCCGTGACACCATCCCATCGTGCCCTTGCCGTCCGTGGCCACACCCTTGAAGACCTTGTTGGCATATCGGCGAAGGTTGTGGCATACGGGTATCATCGTGCTGTCTACGAAACTGATGCCGCTGCACCTGCCGAAGCCTTGTATCTTCATGAAAAGCATCATCAGGAAGAACACGCGGGGCATGAGCTCCACGAAGCGGCTGTAGGAGACGGCTGTCGGGAAATCCTGCCTCAGGTGCTCAC
>JAIDEM010000143.1 GCA_029054825.1 Prevotella sp.
TTGTCGCGTGGGCTCGTATATGTTTATAAGAGACAGTTGCCAATGAGGGCATAAAGGATAGAACAGATATTATGGAAGATGACAGAAGGGAGAAGACAGAACAGGCGCAGAACACGACGGCAGACGACAGGAAGAGGAAAGAGTATTATGCTGTTCCTGAAAAGGAGATACACCTGCAGGCATTCGACCCGAACACGGCAGACTCCACCGTACTCCTCAGACTGGGACTGCAACCGTGGCAGGTGAGGAATATCTACAAGTACCGCGCCAACGGCGGCGTATATACATGCCCTGAGGATTTCGCACACCTGTACGGTCTCACGGTGAAGAAATACCACGAACTCCTGCCATATATCCGCATAAGCGCCGACTACCGACAGGCAAGCAAGGTATATCCAACTCCGCATCAAGTCCGCACCAAGTCCGCTCTTTTCCACCTCTCGACACCCGATTCCACAAAGAGCAACACCGCTATCCCCTATCCGCAGAAGCTCCGTCAAGGACAGACAATACCGTTGAACATGTCTGACACCATCACACTACGTAAGGTTCCAGGCATCGGAGTACACTTTGCAAGGAAGATCGTGCGCTACAGAGAAAGACTCGGAGGCTTCGTGTCAAACGAACAGCTGCTGGAAATAGAGGACTTCCCCGAGTCTGCCCTGCCCTATCTCACGGTAAGAAGCGACGACGACATACACAAGATGAACATCAATACCGCCACAAACGAGCAGCTGCGCAGACATCCATACATAAACTATATGATGGCGCGGCAGATATGCGACTACAGACGCATACATGGCAAGATAAGCGATATTGATGCGCTGAGACTGCTTCCGACATTCAAACCGACAACAATCCAAAAACTGAAACCATATATAACATACTGAAAAAATCTAATGACACTTTTACTTGACATCCACTACTCTACCCATATCGGAGAGGACTTGAGGGTAAATATCCTCCAAGCCGACGGCTCGTACATACAGCACAGCATGAAGACCTCCGACGGTCACGTGTGGAACATAAGCCTCAACATAGAGGATACGACAGAAGGACACGTAGACTATTTCTACAGTCTGCACAGAATGTCTTCAGAACTGCGCCGCGAATGGTGCGTTATAACACACAGGCTGGAAACTGTCGGCAATGCCGAAACCACTTATGTCTGCCACGATATATGGTACGACATCCCAGAAGATTCATATCTCTACAGCTCTGCATTCACCGAATGTATCAACCACAGAGAGCACATGATGTCGCCAAAGGCGGAAAATAATAACGTGCTGAGACTGAAACTCCGTGCTCCGCAACTGAGGAAAGGCGAGAGACTCTTCATCTCCGGCAACTGCAGACTGCTGGGCAACTGGAATACCGATGACGCACTGCCGATGTATGAGCATGAGAACAACGAATGGGTGACGACCATCGACACGACTTCCCTCATGCACAGAGATGTCGAATTCAAGTTTATAATAAAAGACATTGACGGAAACGGCAAGGATAATGTGCTCTGGGAGACTGGCAACAACCGCCATATACACATCCCTGATGCAAGGGACAACGAGATTACTGTCATCGAACTGTCACGGGCTTCGTTTGACATCCCCGGCCAGAAACTTGCCGGCACAGCTGTGCCAGTTTTCTCTCTCCGCTCGGAAGGGAGCTTCGGCGTGGGAGACTTCGGCGACCTTAAACTGATGACCGACTGGGTAGCGGCGACAGGACAGCGCATATTGCAGGTATTGCCGATAAACGATACCACGCTCGACCACTCGTGGCAAGACTCCTATCCGTACTCCTGCATATCTATCTTCGCGTTGCATCCGATGTATTGCGACCTGCGCCAGTTGCCGCAAATAAACGATACAGACCTCAGGACGGGTTTTGAACATCTGCGTGAGGAACTCAACGCACTGCCTAAAGTGGACTATGTGCGTGTAAACGATGCCAAAAACGAGTACCTGCACATCATCTTCGAGCAGGAGGGAAGGCGAGTCCTCGGCAGCAAGGAGTTCAAAGAATGGTTCAAGGAAGAGGAGGCATGGCTCGTGCCTTACGCACAATATTGCGTGCTCCGCGAAAGATTTCATACTCCAAACTACAATGACTGGGCAGACCATAATGTATGGAACGAGGACGACCGTGCACAGCTCACCAACCCTCGCACCAAGGCCTGCAAAGAGGCGGCATACTACTATTTCCTCCAGTATGTGCTGGCGCAACAGATGAAGGAGGCACACAGACATGCAAGGGAAAGGAACGTCATACTGAAGGGTGACATTCCAATCGGTGTGAACCGCTGCGGATGTGACGCATGGATGGAGCCGCGCTATTTCAATCTCAACGGACAGGCTGGTGCACCGCCGGACTTCTTCTCCTCAGACGGACAGAACTGGGGCTTCCCGACATACAACTGGGACGAGATGCTCAAGGACAACTGCGCATGGTGGGTAAGGCGGTTCTCCAACATGGCAAAATACTTTGACGCCTACCGCATAGACCATGTGCTCGGATTCTTCCGTATATGGGAAATACCTGTGCAATACAAGTTCGGACTTCTCGGCCAGTTTGCACCGGCTCTCGGACTAACCGTCGAGGAGATAACAGGCTACGGCCTGACGTTCTCTCCTGACATGCTCTGCGAGGAAGGTGATGACGAGAGGGATATATCAGGAAACGCGCTGTTCCTCCGTGACCATAAAAAACCAGGACTGTATCATCCGCGCATCAGCAGCCATGGCTCTCCGCGCTACGAACGTCTGTCACAGCAAGAGAAAGACAGCTACAACGCACTCTACGATGACTATTTCTATCGCCGCAACAATCATTTCTGGTACACAGAGGCAATGAAAAAACTGCCGCGGCTCGTCAACGCCACACGTATGCTGGTATGTGCAGAAGACCTCGGCATGGTGCCCGACTGCGTGCCATGGGTTATGGACGAACTGAAAATACTCTCTCTCGAGATACAGTCCATGCCTAAAGAATCGTTCGTGCGCTTCGGCAGACTGAGCCATAATCCTTACCGCTCGGTATGCACAATATCAAGCCACGACACAGCGACCATGCGCATGTGGTGGGACGAAGACCACGAACGCACTGCCGATTACTACCGCAACTCCCTGCACCTTGACGGAGACGCTCCGCATCCCTTGCCGGGATGGCTGGCAAAGGATATCATCTGTCGCCATCTGACATGCCCGTCGATGCTGTGCATACTGACCTTACAGGACTGGCTGGCCACGGACGAGCAACTGAGACTCTCCGATGCCGACGAGGAGCGTATAAATGTCCCTGCCAATCCGCATCACTACTGGCGCTACCGCATGCACTTGAACAT
>JAIDEM010000144.1 GCA_029054825.1 Prevotella sp.
TTCTCTTTAGCCTATGGGTTGTGATTTGATAAAAAATTCTTACCTTTGCAAGGTAAATGACATCCAGAGAGAGGAACTATACAGAACAACTGAAGTTGTGATTTGCTAAAAAATTCGTACCTTTGCAAGGTAAATGACATCCATCTATACTATCGAGCAAATCACCTGCCAGTTGTGATTTGCTAAAAAATTCGTACCTTTGCAAGGTAAATGACATCTGGATGTGAGTAATTCGCTTGCATTCAGATGTTTATCTTATGCGTTAGGAAATAAAAAATAAAGATGTTTTGGTGTTTATAAGATAACTTAGAGGAGAGTTTTTTACCTTAGATGAAACTATAATTTTGTAATGAGATAGGAGTAATATCAGAATTATAGTTCTTCCCTTTTAATCTATGGGATGGATAGAAGTCTGTACAGATATAAATAATACGAACTATAGTTAAAGTTTCAAAATAGCTCAAGCTGTTGTGGCTGGGATTTCATTTTGATGGTTTTTGATCCTGCGAATACTTCAATGTTGTCAAATTGCTTATCCGTAATACACATGACAGCAACACTTCCATATTCAGGCATAAAACTTTTTACACGTTTTCTATGAACCTCAGCATTGTCCATACTGGCACAATGGCGCACGTAGATGGAAAACTGAAACATAGTGAATCCGTCCTTTTGCAGTTGTTTACGGAAAAGTTGATATGCCCGTTTGTCCTTTTTGGTCTCTGTAGGCAAATCAAAAAACACCAATACCCACATAATTCTATATTCACTAAATCTATCCATATTAAATATGAAATGAAAATGAAACGTAATTAACGTTCAGGATATGCGATAAGTCTCTGTTCGCCTCTGAAGCATTTGTAAAGAGAGGCTGTTGTCTGTGTGACTCCTACCATGAGCGGACTCCTTTTCCCGGATATGACAACATCAATAGTTGGAATGGAAAGAAGTTTTGCTTTTATCTCCTTTGTTAACTGCAAATTATCCACTCCATATATTGCAACAATGTTATATACCAGTTCATCAACATATGGACGATATGGTTCCATAATGTCATCTGCAAGACAATATGCATTATAACGATTGTGGTGATGTATACCAAATGTTGGAAGCATACCGCTTGATACGAGAGCTCGTGCAACTATTGCACGTAAGATAGCGTAGCCATAGTTTAGAAGATTATTGGGTTCTATACCGTCACGATTTCTTGTAAAACTCTCCAAGCCTTGGATATTGGAGAAGAAATTCTTCCAGTAATATGCAGCAGCATGAGCCTCACGGTTGTCAGAGTCACCACTTTTCACATCGTTGCTCCATTTTCTCATGCATCTGGATTCCACCTGGCTGCATACCGTCAGAATACGGGCCTGATTGTTTATTTTTGCCTTTACGGTTTGCTGCCATAATTGTTTGCGTAGTGGTAATGATGCTGATATTTGGTCTTGGAACCTCTCGCTTTGCACAGTGTTTCCGCAAAGAGGGAGCATTAGCCCCACTGGCATACGGTGACTGTCGCAGGTAATCACTGCACAGTTGTTTTCAAGAAGGGCTTCAAGAAGACCTTGTGTTATGGTTATTTGTCTGTGGTCAAGCACAACTACACCAATGTCTTCTATGGGGCGTGTGATAACAGACTGCTCCTTAATTGTTTCTGATATGCCAGTAGCATTTTCTATCTCAGGCAGTTTGATGACCATCTGCTCCATGCGGAGCGACAGGTATGCAGGATTACCAAAATACAAGGTCTTCTTGATCATTAGTCTATACTCCTATTTTTAATATATGTCCAAGTCGGTCAACCTTTATGGGGATGCACGTTTCTTTGATCATTTCACCTGTTATAGCTCGTTCATTTTTTGACTTTGGGCTTCCTACCCCAAATTCATTTTGGATAACCGCATTATTACAAAACGATTCAGCGAAGTTCTTGTCTACAGCATAAATCGTATTTGCGGAATTAACCGGTATAAAATCTGCTTGTATGCCTGAGGTACTAACGAACTTATACAACCTTGAATGATCAATATTTTCAATATTCCCACTTGCAACCTCTTTCTCTGTCGGCAAATAGACCAAATCATTTGGTGAGAGGATGAATAAAGCGTTTTCGTCAAGAGGCTGACCTGCTTTCATTTTTGTGATAGCTTCATTAAGAGGGATGGTTCGGAACGAACGCTTCTTCTTCATCTCACCAGTCTGTTTATTCATTACCTCATTTTCGCTAACGGCAAAGAAAAGATTGGTACCTTTCGCAGCTTCCACGAACTTACTCTGTTTATTGCCTTTTTGTCCAACGGCAAACTTATCAGCTTTCTCGTACACTCTTACTTTATATATGTGCTGGTGGTCTGTTCCTCCGTTCAATTCCTTGATGTTGCGATTCATCTCGTCAATGCCATCCGGAGAGAATGCAAGACCTGCATCACC
>JAIDEM010000145.1 GCA_029054825.1 Prevotella sp.
TTATGAGACGTCCATTACGTCATTTGCAGCCCGTGTAGTGTTTTAGTGTCGGGTATTCTACAGGACTGTCATCTTCCAGGCTTGAAATCTGCATGACATAACCGACAGGAGAAGCTACACTTGAACGCTTCAGAGTGAATCCGTATTCTCTCGGTACAAGGTACGCTTCTTTCAGTGAGTCAGGTATTTCATTCAGCTTTCTGCGCAAGGCACGTTTGGACATCTTCGTTGCATCTTTCCAAGTCGGGCGCACTTCAAAAGTCCAAGTGCCTTTCAGTTGGTCAAGGTCGACAACCATTGTTGCCTCAGTGCTGTCTTCCGGATTGATTTTGATACCTACCCAATCACCTATCTGTGGCTGTCCGATGATTCTGCCCATCCTCTTTGCGGTCTCAATATTATATGTTATCGGGTCTACACCGTTTCCAAAAGGCAGGAAGACTATGACGGAATCATTCGTGCCGTCACAGGAAAGACCATAGAGCATTGAGTCTTTCTCTTCTGTGACGGCGGATGTTTCTGTGTCAGCAGACTTGTTGCCGTTGCACGAGCAGATAGTCGTCAATGCAATGGCCGCAAGTCCGAATAAGATATTTCTCATCAAGAATGTTTCTTGTACACAATTATTTATTCACCTGGAACTTCGTGCATCCCTCAGCAAAATATGCGTTTATCTGGTTGGCTGCGGCGATTCCGGCATTTGTATTTGCCTCTGCTGTCTGCGCGCCCATCTTCTTCGGAGTGGAGAAATAGCGTCCCTCAAACTTGGCAAATTCAGCATCAGCGTCAGGCTTGATGTCTGTGATATATTTCAAATCTTCGCGGTCTGCCATGAGCTTGAGGAGTCCAGACTCGTCAATGACTTCCTTACGGGCTGTATTGATGAGTATGGCACCCTTCTTCATTGTGTTACAGAGGTCGTAATTGATGGACAGCTTGGTCTCGTTTGTTGCAGGAATGTGGAGAGAGACAATGTCTGCTTCCTTGAAAAGCTCAGCCTGCGATGCACATGCCTTCACACCAGCAGCCTCGATGGCTTCTGCCGGACAGAAAGCATCGTATGCTATGACATTCATGCCGAAGCCTTTTGCCACACGTGCAACATTACGTCCGACATTGCCAAAAGCAAGGATGCCGATGGTCTTGCCCATAAGTTCAGAACCAGCCTTTCCGTTATAGAAATTGCGTACAGTGAAGACGAGGAGACCGAGTACAAGCTCAGCGACAGCATTTGCATTCTGTCCAGGGGTGTTCTCGACGATGATATTATGGGCGGTTGCTGCGGCGAGGTCGACATTGTCGTAACCGGCACCTGCACGTACAATAATCTTCAGGTTCTTAGCACAGTCCATAACCTCGGAGTCAATTTTGTCAGAGCGGATGATGATAGCGTCAACATCAGCCACAGCGGCAAGAAGTTGTGCCTTCTCTGTGTATTTCTCAAGCAGTACAAGTTCATTGCCTGCACCTTCAATCACGTCTCTTATGCCTGCAACAGCAGTAGCAGCGAATGGCTTTTCTGTTGCAACTAAAACCTTTGCCATAGGGATATATTTATATGGATGTTAAACAATAGTGTCCTGAATAATCCGGATAAAAGCCTCCAGAATATTCAGGACACATGAATATCAAGTTATTAATGGTTAGACTCAAATTCCTTCATGCACGCTACAAGAGCCTCGCAGCCCTCAATGCTCATGGCGTTGTAGCAGGAAGCACGGAAGCCCCCAACATCACGGTGTCCCTTGATGCCGACCATGCCCTTTGATGTGGCGAATGCCATGAACTCATCCTGGAGTTCCTGATACTCAGGCTTCAGTACGAATGTAAGGTTCATCAGAGAACGGCTGTCTTCCTCTGCTGTACCTACGAAGAGCTTGTTGCGGTCAATCTCGCCATAGACAATCTTTGCGCGCTCCTGTGCCAGCTGTTCCATAGCCTTCACGCCACCGTGAGCCTTGATATAGCGGAGATTCATGAGGGCTGAATAGATAGGCACTACAGGAGGGGTATTGAACATTGAGCCTTTCTTGACATGTGTACGGTAGTCAAGCATTGTCGGTATCTGGCGTGATACCTTTCCGAGAGCGTCTTCCTTTACAATGACAAATGTCACGCCTGCCATGGCAAGGTTCTTCTGTGCACCACCATAAATGAGGGCATATTTGCTCACGTCAAGAGGGCGTGAGAATATATCGGAAGACATGTCGGCTATTAATGGTATCGGAGAGTCGATGTCCTTGCGCAGCTCTGTGCCGTATATGGTGTTGTTAGATGTGATATGGAGATAATCGGCATCTGTTGGTATTTCAAAGTCCCTTGGAATGTATGTGAAGTTCTTGTCTGCTGAACTTGCGACCTCAACGACTTCGCCAAAAAGTTTCGCTTCTTTCATGGCTTTGGTTGCCCAAACGCCAGTATTGAGGTAAGCGGCTTTCTTCTCAAGGAAATTGTAAGGAATCATGCAGAATTCCAGTGAGGCACCGCCACCAAGGAACAGCACCTTATAACCCTCAGGAATGTCAAGAAGTTCCTTGAAAAGTGCTTCAGCCTCGTCTACTACAGGTTGGAAATTCTTAGCACGGTGGCTAATTGTCATAAGTGAAAGTCCTGAGTTCTCAAAATCAAGACAAGCTGCCGCAGTCTGCTCAATAACCTCGCGTGGAAGAATTGAAGGACCAGCATTAAAGTTGTACTTCTTCATTTTTTAATGAGTTTTATATAAGTTTGTAATCTTATCTTTGTCTTTATTTCGTTACAAAATTACAATTTTTTGTCGATATAAACAAATATTCCATGCACATTATTGCTTATCTGTGCGTATTATTGTTGCTTTTTATTATTTTATTCCTGCACTTTTCGCCAAGTTGTCTATCTCTTCAAACTTTTCTCCCATATTCAGATTGAAATAAATGGTATAGAGGAGCGGTATCCATTTCTTCTGCTGTTTTGGTCTGAGCTGACGGAATTTCTCGACATATGGCAAAGCCTGCTCATAATACGCATTGACCTCATTGCGCTTTTCCCTTGATTCCTTGCCTTGTTTGCTTCTTAACAGAGCCTTGTTGAAATAAGATGAACCGACATTGAAATAGGCTTCGGCTATCTTGTCATTGCTGTGGATGATAGAGTCTCCTAAGGCTATGCAGTCGTCATATTTACCCTGGTTTAACTGAAGTGTGTTTTTGGCAAGTCTGTAGAATAGATTGCCAGGCTCCATCTCCAGGGCTTTCTCAACGACAACCTGCACTGTATCAAGTTGGTTTATCGTGGCATAGTAGTCTATTAGGCGAGGGAAGAAGAATGTATTTTCAGAGTGGTTGTTGAATCCTTTCTTCAGATATTCAACAGCCTGCTCCATATTGTTCTGCTCGGAATAGCATTTATAAAGTATCATCAATGCGTATGATGCTTTTTTCTTGCATGTCAGGGCCTTGGTTTCGTACTTTGCGACACCGGCATAGTTTTTCTCCTTGTATGCACAGTATATTGCAAGATATGCCGCCTTCGGAGCTACAGTGTCGGTCTTGTCGAAGTCAAAATTTGCGAACAATGGCTGCTTGTGGCAGTCAAGATAGGTATCAAGGCATTTGTATGCTTCGTTGTATTTCTTTCCTGCAATATAATACTGCGCGCCACGTATCAGGTTCTTTCGGAATGGGCTCAGATATTCGGAGGTCTTTTTTCTGAAACGCAACTGTACCCTACCCTTCTTGTCTGGCATGGCGTCAATGGAGTCTAAGGATTCAAAGGTATCAATCATGTTGCACAAAGATGAGAACATGGCTGATGTGTCTTTCAACTGTTTTAGATAAAGACTTTCATTATAGTTTTCATATCTTTTCTTGACGATGTCTGCAAGGAGAGCATAGTTGCTGAGTCTGTCTTTCTCCTTTTGTTCCGGCAATGCCACGACTTTCCTCATAGTGAGCTCTGCCTTGTCAAGGTCTTTATTGTCTTTAAGGCTTTTTTTTGCCTCAAAGATCTCCGTTTTTTGAGCAAGACAACAAGTGCTTACTGATATGCTGAATAACAATATTATTATCTTATTTACCATTTTCCTGTGATTACTGCATTTGCAATGCAAAATTATATCATTTTCCCCAAACTTCCAAATGATAATACGTTTATTTGATACAAAACAATAAAACGGGAAAAAGGCATGGAAAAACAGCTTAAAATACAGGAGTTATGTTATATTGGCATATCACACACAAACTGTTTTCTCTGAAACACTTAAAGGCTTCAACTAAGATTCTATATATAAGAATTTCGTCTGCTACAGTCGCCTTGAAAATGTGAAAGGCTATTGTAACAGACGAAAATATGTGTATGTATATATTTCATGTTGGGACTTGTGGAGCCTCACATGTAATACAAAATGTCATTACTTGAGGTTCTCAAGGATGTAGTTTACACGCTCCAATGGGTATGCCCAGTTTACCTGAGTCTTGTCTGGATCTGCGGCTTTAACTTCCTCAATTGCGGTCTTTGCCTTGTTGAGATCTGCAACGATTCCTGCCTTAGCCTCTGGTTTTACATTGCCACGTGCATCAGAATTAGCATCAATAGCTGCTGCAGCCTTACTGAGATAGCAGATACCTACATTAAGTTTTGCTGCAAGGAAATCAGGCTTTGCCTGGAGAGCCTTCTCGTAAGCAGTAATGGCCTCGTCATATTTGTTCTCTGCCTGTGCGTTCTGACCAACATAGGCGTTTGCCATTGCATCATTAGGATTCTCCTTAAGACGTGCATTGAGTGCCTTCTGTGCACCAGCTTTATCGCCTGACTCATCATAGAGGGCAACGAGCTTGCCGAAAACGCCTTCATTGTCAGGATATTCTTTCGCAAGTTTCTTCACACTGCTGATATACTTCAATGTGTCAATCTGTGCTGCCTTTGCCTGCTCTTCAAGTGCACCGAGCTTCACGGTTATGACATCATTCACAATCTCCTTGTCGCCAGACTGCAGAGCGTAATCTGCATATTTGGAGCATTTCTTGCCATCTTTGTTGAAATAAGCTGCAAGTGCTGCATAATAACAAATTTGGCCATAATTTGTCTCTGCAGAGAAATCCGTCTTTGAGAAGAGTGCATTTTGGCGAGACTCGGCAAACAGTCCGAAATACTTCTGGGCTGAAGCATAGTCCTTTGAGTTATATGCTTCCAGACCGCAGTTGATGAGGGTATTGCGGATAGGGAGAATACGGCTGGCATTCTTAGACTGGAATTTTGGCTTAACCTGTCCTTTCTCGTTTGGCTCGTTGTCGGCATCATTACAAAGCATAGCGTTCTTTACTGCATTGTAAGCAGCTTTTGCCTTCTTTGCATTCTGCTTGTTCATCTCCGCGTCGTCCTTTGAGAGCTGCGCCTTTACAGCAGCCTCTTCAGCTTTTGTACACTCAGCAACAGCAAGGTCAACAAGCTTGTTGTATGCTTTTGCCTTTTCTGTGCTAAGCATTGTTTCTGAAGCGGTTTTCAGCAGTTTGCTTGCCTCGCTATATTTTGAGGCTGACATTACCTGCTTGAGACCGTCAGGATTTTGCGCGTTTGCTGCAAGTGACATCATCACTGTTGCAGCCATCAACATAATCTTTTTCATAGTTGAATGTGTTTAGTTAATTATTATGTTAGTTTTCATGTTGTTCAGAAGTCTCACCGTCATTGTCAGTACGATTGAGCTGCTCGACGGAAGCCTGTCCAAGAACCTTGCAGACTGACGCGATGACATCATTCTTCTTTTCAAGGTTGATGAGACGCACGCCTTGTGTGGCACGTCCTTGCAGACGGCATTCTTGAACTGAAAGACGGATAGTGATGCCGGACTTGTTGATTATCATGAGGTCATTCTCATCCTTGACATTCTTGATTGCGACGAGTTTTCCTGTCTTTTGTGTAATGTCCAATGTCTTGACACCCTTACCGCCACGTGCCGTGATTCGGTAAACATGGTCAACGCCTTCTTCTGCCTCTTGGTTTTCCATGTCGATAGGAGTACGTTTGCCATAACCCTTTTCGGAAACGACAAGGATGGACTCTTCAAGTGGTTTGTTGACAACAACCATGCCTATGACTTCATCGTCTTCGCCATCAAGGCGCATGCCTCGTACGCCAGTAGACACACGTCCCATTGTACGTATATCATTCTCGTTGAAGCGGCAGGCACGACCATTGCGGGAGGCGATGATGAGTTCATTAGAACCGTTTGTAAGACGTACATCCACGAGGTCATCTCCGTCTACAAGGTTAATGGCTATCACGCCATTGGCGCGTGGGCGGGAGTATTGCTCAAGGCATGTCTTCTTTACAGTACCATTCTTTGTGCAGAAGACAACATAATGATTGCGTACAAACTCCTCGTCATTCAAACCACGCAGGCGAAGTATAGACTGGATTGTGTCATCAGCATCGATGTTAAGCATATTCTGTATGGCGCGTCCCTTCGAATCCTTTCCACCCTCTGGCAGTTCATAGCACTTGAGCCAATAGCAACGTCCTTTCTTGGTAAAAAAGAGCATTGTATTATGGAGTGTAGCAGGATAGATGAACTCTGTGAAGTCCTGGTTGCGGTGTGAAACTCCTTTTGAGCCAACACCACCACGAGCCTGCTCGCGGAATTCGGAAAGAGATGTGCGTTTGATGTATCCAAGATGGGATACTGTGACTACGACAGGATCGTTTGGATAGAAATCTTCAGGGTTGAACTCCTCTGAAGAGTATTTTATCTCGGTACGACGCTCATCACCATATTTCCCTTTGACCTCTTGAAGCTCATCCTTCATGACTTTCTTACAGAGCTCAGGATTATCAAGGATGGACTGTAAGTAGTCTATGGTCTTCATCAGTTCATCGTAATCGTTGTGCAACTGATCCATGCGGAGACCTGTAAGCTGGGACAGGCGCATGTCAACGACATATTTAGCCTGCACCTCATCAAATTGGAATCGCTCCATCAAATTCTGCACAGCTATTGCCGGAGTCTTTGAGCCACGTATGATACGTACGACTTCGTCAATATTGTCACAGGCAATAATAAGGGCTTCCAATAGGTGTGCGCGTTCCTGGGCCTTCTTAAGATCAAATTTTGTACGGCGAATGGTGACATCATGGCGGTGCTCAACGAAATATTTGACACATTCCTTCAATGTCAGAAGACGTGGACGACCCTTCACAAGGGCGATGTTGTTCACAGAGAAAGAACTCTGCAATGCTGTCATCTTGAAGAGCTTGTTCAAGATGACATTGGCATTTGCATCCTTCTTGCAGTCAACAACGATGCGCATTCCCTGGCGACCAGTCTCGTCATTCACATTCGAGATGCCGTCAATCTTTCCTTCCTTTACAAGTTCGGCGATATATTCTATGAGCTGTGCCTTATTGACTCCATAGGGTATTTCCGTTATGACAATCTTGTCATGCTGCTCATCGCTTTCTATCTCGGCTTTTGCACGTATTATGATACGTCCGCGACCTGTCTCGTATGCATCCTTTACGCCCTGTATTCCATAGATATATGCCCCTGTAGGGAAGTCTGGAGCCTTTATGTATTGCATCAGACCGTCTGTATCTATCTCTGGATTGTCAATGTATGCACAGCAACCGTCTATCACCTCGCCGAGGTTATGCGTAGGCATATTCGTAGCCATTCCCACAGCAATACCATTTCCACCATTGACAAGAAGGTTTGGTACCTTTGTCGGCATGACAGTCGGCTCTTGGAGAGTGTCGTCGAAGTTGTTCGCCATATCGACAGTATCTTTCTCCAAGTCATCCATTATGTGCTCACCCATCTTTGACAGACGGCACTCGGTATATCGCATCGCGGCAGCAGAATCACCGTCAATAGAGCCGAAGTTTCCCTGTCCGTCAACAAGAGTATAGCGCATGTTCCAGTCTTGTGCCAGACGAACCAATGCACCATAGACAGACCCGTCTCCGTGTGGATGATATTTACCAAGTACCTCACCGACAATACGGGCACATTTCTTATAAGGCTGAGTGCTTACATTGTTTATGCCCATCATACCATACAGGATACGGCGATGGACAGGCTTGAATCCGTCTCGTACATCCGGAAGAGCACGTGCAACAATGACTGACATAGAATAGTCAATATAGCTTGACTTCATCTCCTGTTCTATGTCAATCTGAAGTATTCTGTCATTATCGACAGTTTGTGTTATATCCATTTTTGCGTATTTAGTAGTTTATTTTCGTTCTAACGAGTTTTGCTTGTCAATATTAAGGTACAAATTTAGTGCTTTTTTCAGACATAGAACCCGTCAAATCGAAAAAAAACGTGTTTTTTAGGCTTTTTTACCAAAATACTTTGCCTTTGTTCATCATTGTTTCTGTCTACAGGCGGCTTATCATTTAGCCTAATGTGTTTTTCCAGTAAGATATTCGGAGAATGCTGTTCTTGTTTACAGAACCGCATCCTTCAGAATCGAGCATCCTGAAATCACTGTATGAAAAAATATTGCTGCATATCATTTGAATGCAAGCTGTTCGAGGCGGGCACGTAGCTGTGGAGCCATGGACTGGCGTATTGCCAATGTTATGGAGCAGGTATTGTCGAATTGTTGTGATACAATACGAGGTTGCAGGTCCTTGACTATTTTCATGACATCATTCATTGCAGGATAGGCAAACGAGTACTCGATTTTTTCCTCAATGATGCGCTCTTCTATTACTGAGTTCGTTATACAATCAAGTGCCGCTTCACGATATGCAACAATAAGCCCAGACGTGCCTAAGTTTACTCCGCCATAATATCTTACTACAAC
>JAIDEM010000146.1 GCA_029054825.1 Prevotella sp.
CCTTGGGAATTATCTCTCCAAACAGCAGAAGGATGAATGTCAGCAATACCGTGACACAGAGTATTTCAAGCCATACGATACCACCGAAATCGACAATATGAGTGAAAATATAATTGCACAGCATGACTATAGTCACGTTGACAAGGTTGTTGACAATCAGGATAGTAGCCAATGTACGTTCAGAATCCTCACGAAGGTCGCTTATTATGGCATCGTTCGTGGAATGTTCCGGATCAAGTTCCGAAAGTTCGTTAGGAGAAAGGGAGAAGAAAGCTATTTCCGAACCGCTTGCAAGTCCAGAAAGGAATATAAGGACAAGTGTCAGAAGGAAAGCAAAGACCACACCGACAGACGGTGTCATGAGATGCACTTGTTCCAATGATTGTAATATAATGTCTATGTCGTCCATTTAGAATGGCAATTCAGTGTTATCTTTTTCCGGTTCAGGGGCTGAGGGCGATGGCATTTGTCCTACACGCTGTTCTGCAGTTTTCGGTGTCAGCATTTCCATATTATCGACAAGGATATCAGTGACAAGCTGCCGCATACCGCGCTTGTCCTCTATATTGCTATATCGTATGCGCCCCTCAACATACAGTTTGTCCCCTTTATGGACATAACGCTCCACAACCTTTGCAAGTCCTCTGCTGAAGGTAAGGGAATGCCAGTCCGTACGGTCTGGTACCTGTGTGCCGTTTGGCAGAGTATATCCGCGTTCCGTAGTAGCGAGACGTACATGCGCGACAGCCTGATCTGCGGCATAATACCGCACATCAGGTTCCTTGCCGACATTGCCTATGAGCATCACCTTATTCATTATAATCCATAGGTAAAGGTTTACATTCACCAAGGAATTTGAATCTGAAATTCTTACCCTTGGCTGACGGGAACTGGCTACGTCCATCAACACGCGAATAGAGATGATCTACAATACGGCTGTAGCATTCCATGCCCGACATAGCTTTACACCGTGCTACGAAACGTGTATCGCGGTACTCACTCTTACCGGTAGAAGGATTGGTCACGACACGCTTGAAATCGAGTGAGCCTTCATACCATCCGAAATGTTCTTTCTGTAACGAATAGATAGCGGTGTCTATGCTGTGCACACCAGTATGTCTATAATCCTGATGTCCCTGACTGAGGAAAGGAACCGGCTGTATGCCACCTTCATTTATCTGTGATACTGATTTCTTGCGGTAATCCTTGAAAGCCTGCATCGTGTCAGCATCAGTCTTTATCATGATGAAGTACACTTTCGGGCGAACCTTATAGCGTTTCGGGAATCGGTTGTCACTCGCATAATAGTCACGTACATCAGACGCAATACGGTCATTCATGCCTATCTCGTCTATACCATAAAGAAAAGAGATAGCATCATCAGCATTGGTCACCAATACCTCACTATCGAAATACCTTACATATAAATTCATTCGTGATGTTGTGTTTTTTCTTCGTTTTCCTTAAAAAGAGAAAAGAGAGCGGAAAACGGGACTCGGACCCGCGACCCCAACCTTGGCAAGGTTGTGCTCTACCAACTGAGCTATTTCCGCAAAAAAAATGCGGAAAGACTTCCGCATTTGCTTAAAAATCTTGAATGGTGAAGAGGAGGAGACTCGAACTCCCACGTCACAATTGACACTACCCCCTCAAAGTAGCGCGTCTACCAATTCCGCCACCTCTCCAGCATACATATAATATTACATAAGTAGTCTGTAATATCGTGTGCCCAGAACAGGACTCGAACCTGCACGCATCGCTGCACACGCACCTGAAACGTGCGCGTCTACCAATTCCGCCACCTGGGCATTTATGACCTTTCAACTTCCACAAGAAGAAAGCCATTGTTCAAGATGTGAGCGGAAAACGGGACTCGGACCCGCGACCCCAACCTTGGCAAGGTTGTGCTCTACCAACTGAGCTATTTCCGCATGTTTTATTCTGTTTCAGAAGCATTTCCCTAAATGCGAGTGCAAAGGTACTGACTTTTTCCGAATCCTGCAAATATTTCCAGCTTTTTTTTCACAAAAAGATGAATTTTCTTCAATACACCTTATTTTATTAATTATATAGGGAGAAAATAAGTGATTTTTGCCGTAGTCTTACACATTCCGCCACACAGAGCACCAATCTTGTCTTGGCGTATGCAAAAAGACCTTTTCATCACTTTTTTTTTGAGAAAAAGAGAGAAAAAGATGTATCACATGTCGTGCGACATGCAGAAGCGCATGACGACCAGCAGACAGCCGCATAATATCATTCTTCGCAAAAGGTCACCTTTCATCGTATAAAGGGTGACGGTTTACCATGCAAAAGGTCACCTTTCATCAAGCAAAGGGTCACCCTCTGCAAAACCGAGGCTCATGATGAGAAATTGAGAATGCAAATCATGTCTTTCCTGACTACGGCTTTTCTGACCTTGCGGGCATACCGGCAAGCAGAGAGAAGACAGCTATCTTAATTACAACAAGTGCCACAGGCAGGTCCATATAACAAGAAAACGCAAATAAACGGTAAATAAACGGAATATAATGTCTTTTTTCGCAAAATTATTTTGATAGAAGAAAAAAAAGTTATACCTTTGCATGGATTTTCAA
>JAIDEM010000147.1 GCA_029054825.1 Prevotella sp.
CCTCATCTGCTGATTATAATGGATTTATCCTGTCAAGGATTATCTTGTCCGCTGGCCGGCAATGTTGTAATCGCCTATCATAATACGGCCGTCTTTGACTGTTTTCCTTGGAGCAGCATCTGGTTCTGTATCAGCATTGATATCCATGATGCCCGTCTCTCCTCCCATAAATTTGAAGCTGACACTGCCGTCATCGTTATGCCTGATATCTGTAATCGGGAATTTGATGGACATCTCCGCACCAGAATAATTATTATAGGCACCTACTGCCGTAACATCTTTGATGCCCGGATACGGGTCTCCCTTCTGCTCATTGTCGAACATCTCCCTTGTGGCTTGCTGTGCCCTGCCGTCATACCATACAGTCTCGCCTACAGAATACAGAGCAAACAGGAATCCGTCGGCAGGGACAAGAGTGAGGTTCGGGTGCTTGTATGTATTGTTAGGTGTCATACCGTATCTGCTAATGTCATAGACATGAGTAATGAGGAGACCTGAGGACTGCTTACGTGCCTGATACTCATTCCATGTCACCTTACCGAAATTCTCCAAGACATAATATTCGTTGGCATTTGCAGGATTTGTGATACGGAAGGCCTTGCCATTCTCGCTGTCGAGAGGATAGAGGGTAATATCTGCTGGAGAGTTCAGTTCTTCAAGCGTCATCCACCCCATGACATCCCTCTCCCATGCAGCATACTGCACTGGCCAGAAACCGTTAAAAAGGTTTTCACCACCATCCATCAAATCCCAGTCTTCAGGTCCGCAGTTGTTCCAGTCGGCATATCCATGCTCGTCTACAGGCGTATTATTGGACGTATTATACAAATCAGGCAACCCGAGTCCATGGCTCATCTCATGACATAGGACTCCAATACCAGCACGCAAAGCTGTACCTTTATTATCTGCTGCAGCGACAGCAAGCTCATTGGACAGCCCAACTATCTTTATGTCCTTGCCATCCTGCTGATAGTTGTAGCCGTAATAGCATTGAGGCCATATATCGGACATGTTCCCGCTGAGGTTCGCTCCCGTTCCAGCATACAAGATATAGACCATATCGACCTTGCCGTCATTGTTTGAATCATATCTGGAGAAATCAATATCGGTATCGGCAAGAGCAAGGGCTTCACTGATTATACCGCTTGTATTGGCTGTATTGTATCCGTAATAGTCATGAGGATGAGATACGGTATATACTCCATACAGGTCAAATTCTGGAGTGAAGTTTCCGAAACTTGCATCGGAAAAATACTGACCTACCGAGCTGTGTCCCTTGAATCGTGTATCGTTTGACATCGGGAACCGTTCCGTGCCATTGAAATATTCTTCCCAAACGCCTTTCTCTTGGAATGTAAACTTCACATCAGGGTATTCAACCATTATGATCGGGATGCGTATATTGCCGTTATGCGGACAGAAATTCGTGCTCGGATAGCCTGCTATTGCTTTGCGCTTGGCATGGGCGACCTCTGCTCCCTTTGCAAAAAAGAGTTTCCTGTCTTGCACCATAGCAAGCGACTGCTCACCAGCCTCCCGGGAGTCGAGATTATGCGCCAGCACTCCTGTGCTCTTCAAAGCCCCGTCGGCACATATTTCAGCGATATAGAAAGCATTGTCCTTGCCTACAACAATGATGCCGTCCATGGTCTGATACCATGAGAAATGCTCGTCACCGAGAAGACGCACCATAAGTGTCGTGCCATCAGGTTGCCCCACAGCTTTAGGAATACCAGACGACTTCGCCGCATAAACGCCTGTGGCCATAGCGAGTAAAAATATTAATG
>JAIDEM010000148.1 GCA_029054825.1 Prevotella sp.
GAAAAGCTCCTTTTTTCTTGAAAAAGATAAGAAAACACTTATAAAACAGCAATAATTTCACGAAAATGATGATAATAAGCGTACATACAAGTGCATTTCCCACAGAAAGTCCGAAGTAAGAGAGGAGGAGGAAGACCGGTGTCAGCAGTATGCCCATCCATGCCGTGGACATCATCTTCACTGTGGTCCACATGGAGCGTTCCCTGGGGAGGAAGAAGACATAGTTGACCAGTTGCTGGAGCAGCGACTCCACAAGCCACAGCCCCAGGACACTCGCAAGGAAGAAGCCCATGAGGGTATACTCGCTGTATGTCACGTATGTCTCGGCGATATACGTCTTGGCATAGAAGTAGAACAGCAGTGCGAGGAGCACCGCGGTGTATATTCCTGCGAAGAAGAGGTATGTCTTTCCCGATACAGCCTCCTTCTCCATGATGGAGCCTGTGCGCACATTATGGAAGAAATGCTTTGCCTGCAGGCGGAATATCTTCCACGAGCGTTTTGTGGAGAACGCGAGAAGCAGCACGAAGAATATGAGCACAGGGGTGAGCACATTGTCTCTCTGTATCGTGTAGGGCACAGGGTCGCCCGGTATGCCGTAGCGGCCACCGTGTATCTCGCTGTGCAGCAGGGAGTCCTTGGCGAAGAAGGAGTCCTTGTAATACTTAGGCAAGGGCTTCATCTCCACCTCCGGTTCCACGCCGGCGTCTGGTATAAGGACAGAGTCCAGGTTCACCGTCCAATGATTTTCCTTGACGGTGAACCTTGGTTCAGGCACGCTCTTGGCGGAGTCCTGTTCCTGTTGCTCCGGCACTGCATCGGCAGGTCTGGCTATGGAGTCTGTTTCCTGCAGCAAGGTCTTGTCTGTATTTATCCTGGTCTTACTTATATTATATTCACGCGAGGCCGAAAGCCTTCTTTATATCCTCCACGCGGTCGAGTTTCTCCCATGTGAAGAGCTCCACCTCTATCTCCTTCGTATCGTGGTAGAGCGAGGTGAAGGTCTTCCTCACCACCTTGTTCTCGCGTCCCATGTGTCCGTAGGCTGCCGTCTCGCTGTAGATAGGCTGACGGAGCTTCAGCGCGCGCTCGATGGCTTTCGGACGGAGGTCGAACATGGAGCGTATCCTCTCGGCTATCTCGCCGTCTGTCATATCGACATTGCTCCTGCCGTAGGTGTCCACATAGATGCTTACAGGCTGTGCCACGCCGATGGCGTAGGAGAGTTGCACGAGCATCTCGTCGGCAACGCCGGCGGCGACCATGTTCTTGGCTATGTGGCGTGCGGCGTATGCCGCGGAGCGGTCTACCTTGGAAGGATCCTTGCCTGAGAAGGCTCCGCCGCCGTGCGCTCCCTTGCCTCCGTAAGTGTCGACGATGATCTTGCGGCCCGTGAGACCTGTATCGCCGTGAGGGCCTCCGATGACGAATTTCCCTGTAGGATTGACGAAATACTTGATGTCGTCATTGAAGAGCGCGAGCATCTTCTCGCTGCGCAGCTGGGCTTTCACGCGCGGCATGAGGATGTTCAGCACATCCTCGCGTATCTTAGAGAGCATCTTCTCGTCTTCGTCAAAGTCGTCGTGCTGTGTGGATACGACGATGGTGTCTATGCGCTGCGGCACGCCGTCGTCACTGTACTCTACAGTCACCTGTGACTTAGAGTCCGGGCGGAGGTATGTCATCTCCTTGCCCTCCTTGCGTATCTCGGCAAGGGTCTTCATGATGAGATGGGCTATATCGAGCGAGACTGGCAGATAGCGGTCGGTCTCGGTGGTGGCGTAGCCGAACATCATGCCCTGGTCGCCTGCTCCCTGGTCTTCCTCGTCGGCACGGGAGACGCCGCGGTTGATGTCGCCCGACTGTTCGTGGATGGCGGTCATTATACCGCAGGAGTTGCCGTCAAACTGATATTCGGACTTCGTGTAGCCTATCCTGTTTATTGTCTTGCGGGCGATGGTCTGCAGGTCGACGTACTCGCGTGAGGAGACTTCACCCATGATGACCACCTGTCCGGTGGTGACAAATGACTCTATAGCGCAGTGCGACTTCTCGTCGTAGGCGAGAAACTGGTCGAGGAGCGCATCGCTTATCTGGTCGGCGACCTTGTCAGGATGGCCTTCCGAGACTGATTCTGATGTGAAAAGATACATATTTTAAGGTTTATACGGTTTATACGGTTATGCGGTTTCATGGTTATAGCCGCAATAGTGGATATAGTCGTAATAGGGCATTACGGTCATACGGCTCTTGTTCTTGTCTTTGTGCCGTTTACGGTTATGCGCCGGAGGGTGACCTTTCACTTGACGAAAGGTGACACTTGGCATGGTGAAAGGTGACCTTTTTCACGGCAAAGGGTGACCTTCCGCTCCGCATCATGCCGACACGGAATATTCATGGCGTCACAGGCCGTGTGGAGAATGGTCGCGCGCTACTTCCTTGTAGCCCTCACGAAATATGCTATAAGGAGGATGTACGCTACGAGGCTTGCCACCTCCGACATCGGGTTCTCGAGCCATACGGTGTTCACGAAGTCATACTCGAGGAAGCGGATGAAGGCCGAGACGACACCCATCAGTGCACCGCCGGCGATGAGTCCGCTGGCGATGAGCGTGCCTTTCTCGCCACGCTCGGCATTGACAGCCTTGTCCTTGCTACGCGTGGTGACATACCAGTTTATTGCGCCGCCCACGACAAGAGGGGCGTTGAGCTCCATAGGGATGAACATGCCGAGGGCGAAGGCGAGGGCGGGGACACCGGCGTAGTTGAGCACCAAGGCCAGCAGGGCACCTGTGCCGTACAGCAGCCACGGCGCGCCGGAACCAGACATGAGTGGTTCTATCACCGCCGCCATGGCGTTTGCCTGCGGAGCCACGAGGGCATTGTCGCCCACGAAGCCGAAGGTCTTGTTGAGGACAATCATCACTCCTCCCACTGTCGCTGCGCTGACAAGCACACCGAGGAACTTCCACATCTCCTGCTTCTTAGGCGTAGTGCCGAGCCAGTAGCCTATCTTGAGGTCTGTGACGAATCCGCCTGCCGTGGAAAGGGCTGTACAGACGACACCGCCCATGACCAGTGCAGCCACCATTCCTGCCGAGCCCTTAAGGCCTACAGCAACCATTATGACAGAGGCGAGGATGAGTGTCATGAGTGTCATGCCCGAGACAGGGTTTGTGCCGACAATGGCTATGGCGTTGGCAGCCACCGTGGTGAAGAGGAACGCTATCACACCGATGACGAGTATGCCTACCACAGCGTGCATGAGATTGAACTCGACGACGCCGGCATAGAAGAAGATGAATGTCGCTATGAGGGTGATGATGACACCCACGGCAATGACTTTCATGGAGATATCCTGCTGTGTGCGCTCCACTTTTGCAGAGGAAGCGCCGGCACCTTTCAGCTCGCGGCTCGCGAGGCCTATGGCGCTGCGTATGATGCCCCACTGCTTCACGATGCCTATCAAGCCTGCCATAGCTATGCCGCCGATGCCTATATGACGGGCGAAGGTCTTGAATATCAGTTCGGGAGACATGTCTGCGACACTGCCGAGGGCGGCAAGGTCAAAGGTAGGGTTGAGCGTCTGCAGCATCTCGTCGCCGAGGAAAGGCATAAGAGGCACGAGAACGAACCATACCACTGCCGAACCGGCACATATGATTGCCGCATATTTCAGCCCGACGATGTATCCGAGACCAAGCACCGCCGCACTGGTGTTGATGCTGAACACCAGCTTTGCCTTCTCCGCCAGAGCCGCGCCGTAAGGTATGGCACGGGTAGAGAAAGCCTCTGCCCATGTGCCGAAGGTGGAGACGAGGAAGTCATAGAGACCGCCTATCGCTCCTGCGGCAAGCAGTGTGCGTGCCTGACCGCCGCCCTCCTCGCCGCTGACGAGCACCTGTGTCGTAGCCGTGGCCTCAGGGAAAGGGTACTTGCCGTGCTGCTCCTTGACGAAGAACTTGCGGAACGGTATGAGGAAAAGTATGCCGAGGATGCCTCCGAGAAGGGACGACAGGAACACCTGGATGAAACTTACCGTCACCTCAGGATACTTTGCTTGTATGATATAGAGCGCCGGAAGCGTGAATATCGCGCCTGCGACAATCACTCCCGAGCAGGCTCCGATGCTCTGTATGATGACATTCTCGCCGAGAGCCTTGCTGCGCTTCGTCGCCGAGGAGACTCCCACGGCGATGATGGCGATAGGGATGGCGGCCTCGAAGACCTGACCCACTTTCAGTCCGAGGAACGCCGCGGCGGCAGAGAAGATGACCGCCATGAGCAGACCCCAGCATACTGACCACGCATTGACTTCCGGATGGCTCTCCTTAGGAGAGAGCACCGGCTCGTAATTCTCGCCCTCCTTCAACTCGCGGAAGGCATTTTCTGGTAGTTTTGCCATAATTTCCAATTAATTCAGGATGCAAAATTACTCATTTTTTTTAAGAATGTCGAATAAAGCACCTTTTTATTTTGACAAATCACTAAAAATGACTACCTTTGCAGAAAACAAAAATCAAACCGAATGTCTATGACTTTTATCGAAAACGCCATCAACATCTTCAACCGCGCCATCGGCGACTATCATGTTGAAGACTGTGTTGATACCCCTATAAGCAATCCGTACGAAAGCGGTACAATAGAGAACCGCCTATACCTGAAGTGCTGGATAGATACCGTGCAATGGCATCTTGAGGACATCATCCGCGACCCTCAGATAGACCCTGTGGAGGCCTTGGCGCTGAAAAGGCGCATAGACAGGTCTAACCAGGAGCGCACTGACCTCGTGGAGCAGATAGACTCGTATTTCCTCCAGCAGTATGCTGATGTCAAGATTCTTGACGGCGCGACCATCAATACCGAGTCTCCGGCATGGGCCATCGACCGCCTCTCCATACTGCAGCTGAAGATATACCACATGAAGGAGCAGGTGGAGCGCGACGACGCCATGCCTGAGCATAAGGAGAAGTGTAAGGCAAAGCTCGATGTCCTCAACGAGCAGAACATCGACCTCCCTACAGCCATCGGACAGCTCCTTGCCGACATCGAGGCAGGACGCAAGTACATGAAGGTCTACAGGCAGATGAAGATGTACAACGACCCGTCGACAAACCCTGTACTCTATAAAAAACAATGACGCTCCGATGCCTCCTTCCCGTACACGGCAGACACGCCGCACAGGAAGGAAGGCACGGGACAGCAAGCGTATTATGCGAATACTCTGTATAAGATTCTCTGCCATAGGCGATGTAGCCATGACAGTCCCTGTCGTCAAGGCACTTGCCGTGGCACGCCCTGACATACATATAATCATGGTCAGCAGACCGTTTGCAAAGGCATTCTATGAAGGACTTGCACCTAATGTGGAGTTTGTAGGCATGGACCTGAAGGACAAACGCTACAAGGGCATGGGCGGACTGGAGCATGTATACCATGACCTCCGCGCCCTGAACCCGGACATGGTGGCCGACCTGCACGATGTCCTGCGCACGAAATATGCCCGCCTCCGGTTTCGTATGGCGGGCATTCCTGTATCCTGCATAGACAAGAACCGCGCCGCACGGAAGGAAATCACACGGCAGGAGAACAAGATACTGCAACAGCAGACCACCGCTTTCGGGAAATACGAGGCAGTGTTCTCACGTCTCGGCTTCAGCTTCACCGTGCCCGACGAGGCTCCGCTCCGCCCTGGAGAGCCACCCGTGGATGTCCGCGACATGGCGATAGGCGTGGCTCCCTTTGCCGCCCACGACGGGAAAATATATCCTGTAGACAAGACGGAGACCGTCATGCGTCTCTTGAGACAGAAGCATCCGGAGCTCAGCATATACCTCTTCGGCGGCGGAAAGAGGGACAAGGCACAGTTCGGCACATGGTGCAGCATGGGCGACAATATCTTCTACGCCGGAGATTTCTGCAAGGACATGGGCGAGGAACTTGCACTCATGCGCCGCATGAAGTGCATGGTGACCATGGATTCCGGCAACATGCATCTCGCCTCCCTTGTCGGCACGCCCGTGATAAGCGTATGGGGCGCGACTCATCCTTATGCCGGATTCATGGGATGGGGACAGAAAGAGGAGGACATCGTACAGGTACAGCTGCCGTGCCGCCCATGCAGCATATACGGAAACAAGCCGTGTATGCGCGGAGATTATGCCTGCCTCAACGGCATAAGGCCGGAGGATATCGTACAGAGGGTGGAGAAGTATCTGCAGAAGGCATAGGACTCCAATCACGATATGACAACATCTGTCAAGAACAAGCAAGCAAACAAAACCACAGAATATGAACAAGATCATTAGAAAAGAACAATTCTCGGAGAAGGTTTTCCTCTTTGAGGTTGAAGCTCCGCTGATAGCAAAGTCGCGGAAGGCAGGTCATTTTGTCATCGTCCGTGTAGACAAGAAAGGCGAGCGTATGCCGCTGACAATCGCCGACGCCGATACCGTCAAGGGCACGATAACGCTTGTCGTGCAGGAAGTGGGACTGTCGAGCACAAAGCTCTGCCGCCTCAACGCCGGCGACACTATCCTCGACATCGTCGGACCGCTGGGCAACGCCACACGCATCGAGAACTACGGCACTGTACTCTGTGCCTCGGGAGGCGTAGGAACAGCACCGCTGCTCCCTATCGTCAAGGCCCTGAAGGCGGCAGGAAACCGTGTCCTCTCCGTCATAGCCGGCAGGACAGCAGACCTTGTCATACTCGAAGACGAGATAAGGAAGTACTCTGACGAGGTGATCGTCATGACCGACGACGGCTCAAAAGGCGAAAAGGGTGTCGTGACCGTGGGCATGGAGAAGTTCATAGCACAGGAACATATAGACAAGGCGATAGCCATCGGCCCTGCGATAATGATGAAATTCGCCTCGATGACTACCTTGAAGAACAATATACCTACAGAGGTATCGCTCAATACCATCATGGTCGACGGCACAGGAATGTGCGGTGCATGCCGCCTTTCCATAGGAGGGAAGACAAAGTTCGTGTGTATCGACGGCCCTGAGTTTGACGCCGCCCTCGTCGACTGGGACGAGATGCTCAAGCGCATGGGCACATTCAAGCGTGTGGAGCATGACGAGATGGAACATTTCGAAGAGCATCTGCCAGACAATGAAGATACGGAGACTGGATGTAAGGCTGTCGCCGCGACTGATATTGCCACAGACCCTGCCGACGCTCCCCTGTCGGAACTGACCGACCGCAACGCTCCTTGGCGCGAGGCTCTGCGCAAAGCCATGAAACCAAAGGAGCGCACTGCCATCGAGCGTGTCAAGATGCCAGAACTGGATCCAGTCTACCGCGCCACGACACGCACGGAGGAAGTAAACAAGGGACTTACCGCCGAACAGGCTCTCGTGGAGGCAAAGCGCTGTCTTGACTGCCCCAAGCCACAGTGTGTGGAGGGATGTCCGGTAAACATCAATATCCCTTCGTTTGTCAAGAACATAGAGCGCGGCGAGTTCCTTGCCGCTGCAAAGGTGCTGAAATCCACCTCTGCACTCCCTGCTGTCTGCGGACGTGTCTGCCCGCAGGAGAAGCAGTGCGAGTCGAAATGTATACATCTGAAGATGAACGAGCCTGCCGTGGCTATCGGATACCTCGAGCGTTTTGCCGCCGACTATGAGCGCGAGAGCGGCAAGGCGGCACTCCCAGAGTGTGCTCCGGCAAAGGGCATCAAGGTTGCCGTTGTCGGTTCCGGTCCGTCAGGGCTGTCTTTCGCCGGCGATATGGTGAAGAAAGGCTATGAGGTACATGTCTTCGAGGCTCTCCACGAGATAGGCGGCGTACTGAAATACGGCATCCCTGAGTTCCGTCTTCCTAACAGTATCGTGGAGTTCGAGATAGACAATCTCCGCAAACTCGGCGTGAAGTTCTACACAGATACCGTTGTCGGCAAGACAATCTCTGTCGAGGAACTTGAGGAGCAGGGCTTCAAAGGCATCTTTGTAGGCTCTGGTGCCGGTCTTCCTAACTTCATGAACATCGGCGGAGAGAATCTTCTCAATATCATGTCGTCCAACGAATATCTCACCCGTGTCAACCTTATGGACGCCGCAAACCCGGCAATGGACACGCCGCTCAATCCGGCAAAGTCCGTCCTCGTTGTCGGCGGAGGAAACACAGCCATGGATTCCTGCCGCACAGCAAAGCGTCTCGGCGCAGAGGTGACGCTCGTCTACCGCCGTTCCGAGGCAGAGATGCCGGCGCGTCTGGAGGAGGTGAAGCATGCCAAAGAGGAGGGCATCAACTTCCTCACGCTGCATAATCCTGTAGAATACATAGGCGATGAGAACGGTGCAGTGAAGCAGGCGGTGCTCGCCGTGATGGAACTCGGAGAGCCTGACGCCTCAGGACGCCGCTCTCCTGTAGACACAGGCAAGCGCGTGACGATAGATGTCGATCAGGTTGTCGTGGCTGTAGGTGTCTCTCCTAACCCTCTTGTGCCGAAGTCTGTGGCAGGACTGGAACTCGGACGCAAGAACACCATCATGGTAAATGACCACATGGAGTCGTCTCATAGAGGGCTTTATGCCGGCGGAGATATCGTCCGCGGCGGCGCGACGGTAATCCTTGCGATGGGCGACGGACGACGCGCGGCTGCCAATATGGATGCCGCTCTCAGCGAATAACAGCAGTAATGACATAATGCAAGCACGCCGAAAACACTTTACAAGGTTTTCGGCGTGCTTGCATTATGTGGCAGTTGGAGTTTCCTTAATCGGGCAGTTGTGTATTACAGGTGATTGAGGAAATAGCCGTAATTGGTGATTTATTGTTGGAGGATTCCGGGTCTTTGGTTCCAGTGCCTCTATTCCGCTTTCATTTTTTTGTCTTTTGTTTGTGTACCGTCAATGTTATCGTCAGGCTAAGGTACCCGTTTTCCCCTGTCACAGGGAGAAAGTCCTGTCCCAGACATTGCCGTCCCGGCCTTCTCTCCTGTAGATGAAGACATTGATAATATTGTGCATGAGGACAAAAAGGACTACATCGACGACAATCATCAGTGTCTGACTGATATTGGAGACAAGGTAATTGATGGCGATGAACATCACGGACAGGAGGAGGATGGTCACCATCGTCTGCCTTCCCGTAAGGCCTGCACGGAGCAGTTTATGGTGTATATGGTTCTTGTCCGGCAGGAACGGGTTACGTCCGTCACGGAGACGTGAGGCGAAGACGCGCACAACATCAAGCAAAGGGATGGACAGTGTGCTGAGCGCTATTATCCCTATATTGTGGATATAATGGTTCCACACCGGGTCTTTCTGCCAGAAATGCAGCACGAGAAACGAGAGAGTGAAGCCGAGAGTGAGGCTTCCGGCGTCGCCCATGAAGGTCTTGTCGTTCTTGCAGAACACGTTATAATAGAAGAAAGAGACAAGCACGCCAAGATAAGCCATAGGTATCAGTGCCCAGATAAAGTTTCCCGACATGATGTAAAGCCCGGCAATTACCGCCATAGCAACGATGGAAAGCCCTGAGGCCAGTCCGTCTATGCCGTCTATGAGGTTCATGGCATTGGTGACATATACGACGAAGAGCACCGTAAAAGGCATGCCTATCCAGAAAGGCACTTCACGGATGAAGAAGACATAGGAGAAGTCCGACACCCACAGGCCGCTGACACAGAGCAGTGACGCGGCAAGAATCTGCACACAGAACTTAACCTTGTATCCTACACCGCATATATCATCATAAAGGCCGATGACGTAGAGCATCATCGCCCCTGCCATATATGCCAGGAAATGCTGTATCGTTGCGCCCTCCCATACCTTGTCGCCCAGCACCTCCATGCGCAGCAACACTACCAGCACAAGCGTTATGGAGATGACCACAGTGGGGAGAAACATCACGCCGCCCATCCTCGGTATAGGTATCTTGTGCACCTTCCTGCTGTCAGGAAGGTCATAGAGATGCAGCTCCTTCGCCACCGATACGACACGTGGAGTGAGGACCATTCCTATGCAGAGGGTCACGATACATGTCACAGCCAATACAAATATTGCGTTCATAGAGTTTCTTCAGACTTAGGTTTTATATGTTTATCATCAGGCCACATCTACACATCATTACATATGTATATATAATATAATGTGTGGCTCAGTATTTCTCGAAGTGCAGACGCAGCACCTTGTCGCGCAACACCATTCTGTCTCCTGTCAGCCGTTCCACGAAAAACGAGTCGCGCAGACTGTTGATGCCATGGCGGTTGATGTCGGAGAACATCACTTCCTCCGTCACCTTGACATCCCCCTCGGTACGGTCGGAGAGATAAGGCTCCGTCACTGCCACCGTATCTTTTGCATGGGAGAAGCGGTAAACGAATGTCATGCCCGTGTGCATGTCAGAGGTCTGCATCAGTCCTGCCTGCCAAGACCAGAAGACACGCTCACCGGAATAGTCAACGGAGACGCCGCTTCTGAGCGTGTCCACCTGCCTCAACGCCCAGAAGCCGTCGAGCTTGCCGTTGTCGGAACTGTGCATGGAGCACGCCGCAAGCACGGCAGAGAGCACTATTGCGTATATTATACCTTTCATTCTGATATGTTTTTCTTGTTTTATACCCTTCCGTAATGCTGCCGCAGAGCAGATTTCCGCAAGGGAGATGACGGGAGGAAGCCTTGAAGGGGGTGGGGATTTGGG
>JAIDEM010000149.1 GCA_029054825.1 Prevotella sp.
TATCTGGACAGGCATGGTACAGGCGCAGTCATTTGACTATCCCAAGGCATGGCAGCAGACACCTGCCTTTCCTACAGCCGAAGGCTTCGGAAAGTATGCCTCGGGAGGGCGCGGAGGACGCGTCGTGACAGTCACAACGCTTGAGGACGATGCCGTCAATCCGCCAGTAGGTTCTCTCCGCTGGGCTGTAAAGCAGTATCCCAACGAACCTGTGACTGTTGTATTCAACGTCTCTGGATGGATTATCCTGAAAGACGTGCTGCGCATCACACGCTCTACAGGCATCACCATTGCCGGACAGACAGCTCCTGGCGAGGGAATAACGGTATATCCGCGCATGTTCAGCATCAACGGAGCAAAGAACATTGTCGTGCGCAACATGCGTTTCCGCACAAGTTCCAAAGGATTTGACGGCTCTGACCTTGTGCAAAACGTCCAGGGGACCCTTGACCAGGCTCTCTGTGCAGAGAATGCGGAGAATGTCATCTTCGACCACTGCACCTTCGGATGGAGCGCCGAGGAGATTGTCAATAACCAGACATCACACCTCCAGACCTACCAGTACTGCATACTCCATGAAGGTCTCTACGATGCCGGCCACCATAAGGGCTCGGCACGCTCGTTCGGATGTCAGTGGGGCGGTGCGCAGAGTACGTTCCATCATAACATGCTCATAAACAACAACAGCCGTTCTCCACGTATCCAGGGCGCACGCCAAAGTGCCGGCGATATCGTTGTCTACAATGAGTTCCTGAACAACGTAATCTGCAACTGGGGACGTCAGGGCGCAATGTATGGTGGCGAGAACGACCAGAACGGTCTATACACCGGCCATCAGGTGAACTACTGCAACAACTACTACAAGCCGGGACCGGCTACCAGATATGCGATGTCAAGCCCTCTCAGATACAAGTTCATGTCCCCCTCTTATGCCACGATGGTCTCGGAATGGCATTTCAGCGGCAACTACATGGAGGGTAACAAGAGCATTTCCGCCAACAACAAGAATGGTGTCGTAAACGAGAATCCTAATCTCATCAAGCTTATGGACGAATGGCTTGAACCCAAGACGTTCTACCCTGGCTACCGCTTCGACATCTCAAAGTATACCATGAAGGACAAGATGCAGACAGCCGAGGAGGCCTACATGGATGTTCTCGCAAAGGCTGGATGCATCACACGTGACGGCATAGAGCTGCGTCTTGTAAAAGAGGCCACCGACGGCACTTCCACATACGGAGGCACCTTTGGGGACGGAGGCATCTACGGTATCATTGACGACCCTCTGGACGCGGAGATGGAGGCGAACAGCAACGGTTCCTACTACTACCCGGGAGAGAAGAAAGACAGACGTCCTGACGTTTGGGACACAGACGGCGACGGCATGCCCGACGCTTGGGAGGACGCCAACGGCTTCGACAAGAACAACGCTGCTGACGGAAACTATGTCAACGGCGAGGGCTATACAGCCTTGGAGAAATACCTTGCATCGCTCATGGGCGAGGAGATTACAGGCACATTCACCGCTCCGGGCTCATACATGAAGATTGTCGCCGCTGACGGCACAGGCGATTTCACCACAGTACAGGCTGCCGTGGACGCTTGCTCCAAGGACGGCGCACGCAACTTCATATTCGTAAAGAACGGCACTTACAACGAACAGGTGACAATCCCTGCCGATGCCGTAATCACGATGCTCGGAGAGAGCCGTGACGGTGTCGTCATCACACGCGCCAAGTCACACCAGGAAGTGGACGATGAGAAGGTGACCACCACTATGTATGTAGAGGGAACGGACTTCTACGGCGAGAACTTCACCGTAGTGAACTCCGCAGGTCCTTCTGCCGGACAGGCAGAGGCTCTCACAAACCGTGGCGACCGCATGACACTGAAGAACGTGGCCATAAAGGCAAACCAGGACGGCCTGCGCTTCGATGACAGCAGCCGCTCATATCTCTACAAGTGTTATGTAGAAGGCACTGTAGACTATATCTTCGACAGCGGCATAGCATTCCTCGACTCCTGCGAGATAAAGCAGGTCAACCAAGCTGGATACATCGTTGCTCCAGGCAACCATTTCGCATCGGTAGGACGCGACATCACCAGCGAGGCGACAGGTTACAGCAACGTATGGGGTCTTGGACTCTTCCTGCGCAACTGTACACTGACAGCCGACAACAGCATCGGCGCCAAGTCGTCACACCTCGGCCGCAACTGGGGCAAGCAGTCGTCTGCCGCCTACTTCATCAACTGCCGCATGGGCAACCATATCAGTGACGTAGGCTTCGTGGAGATGTCTGCAGGTGCCACACGCTACCTCGGCGAGTACGGCTCCATGGATCTCGACGGCAACAAGCTCGACCTCTCCAAGCGTGTGAGCTGGAGCATCACACAGGACGAGAGCCATAACCCGCAGATAATGACCTCGGCACTCATAAACAACCTCTTCAACACAGAGTATGTCTATGCCAAGGGTGCAGAGCAGAGCATACACTGCAACGGCGTATTCGCACCGAAACCGATGGTGGCTTCACCGCTCCGCCCTGCCAAGTTCACCAACAACGCAGGAGCACTGGAATGGACAAAGATAGACGCCGCCAAGGGTTATCTCGTCTACAAGAACGGACGTTTCCTCGCTCTTGCCACAACAAACTCATACAACGATGCTGCATACAATGAAGGCGATGTCTACACGCTACGTTCTATGTCTGTGAACGGTTCGCTCAGTCTCGAGGCTGAAGCCGGCAAGACATACAGCGACAAGGACGACACACCGCAGGAAGGCGTTGAGGACGACGGCATATTCCCAGGAGAAGGACCGATAACGGAGGAGAGCTCCGCCAACATTGATGCCGCGGCAACCAACTATGCCGCAAACCAGTGGGAACACTATGCTGCGCAAGAGTATGCCGGAGGCACAGGAACGGAGGACGACCCATTCCTCATCGAGACGCCGGAGCAGCTCATGAAACTCGCCGTGAATGTCGAGAACAAGGCGCATGTGGAGGCTTATTTCGGCGGTAAGTACAGCAAAGGAAGGTATTTCAAGCAGACAAAGGATATCGTACTCTCGGCAGATGCTCTTGCAGGCATCAAGTGGGTACGGCATACACTTGCCGAGCAGCCTGAACTGGCGTATGTAGAGGGATTCAAGGAAGAGAATCTTGATGTAGACCCTGAGACATATACATTGAAGTCCGGCAACAGGACATTCTCGGGCATCGGCAAGAAAAACAATGACGATGACTACCAGAAGTTTTCTGGAGTATATGACGGCGGAGGCCACGCCATCATAGGCATGATAAAGAACACTGCATCAGGAATCGCCGCCATCTTCAACGAGACAGACGGCGCTACTATCAAGAATCTTATAGTGAAAGACAGCTATGTGGCAGGCAACTCCAATGCTTCCCTGCTCGTGGGACGCGCCATAGGCACTACTGTGCTCAACTGCTACACCAGTGGCATCATCTTCGACGGCGGCTCATATACAGCAGGCTTGATAGGCAATGCCGACAACTGCCGTATACTCAACAGCGCATCTGACGCATGGATATGGTCCAAGAATAACATGGGCGGCCTTGCAGGCAAGATGCTCAACAGTTCCATCATAAACAACTGCTACTATGGCGGATGGACCGGTCCACGCTTCTGGAGCGTCAGTGCCCTGAAATACTGCGGCGCAGTATCTCCTGAACTCGGCTGGAATACTCCGAGCGAGGCAATGAACTGCTACTGGGCAGATACCTGCACAGTACGTTACTTCGCTACACCGCTGGAGGCTATCAACGTGGGCAACAGTTCCCGTGGCATCGTGACAAACTGCAAGGCTGTCTCCGTAGCAGAGGTAGAGGCTACCGTGGCAGCGCTCAATGCCGAAGCCATCAACATCCCAGACGCTTGCATGTGGAAAGTGGAGAACGGTGCTCCTATGCTCAACTTCCCTAACGCTTCCACAGGAATAGAGGAAATCCTCGGTACAGGCAATGCCGTCGGCGACGGTGCTGTCTATACGATACAGGGTATCCGTGTTAAGAAGCCTGTCAAAGGCATATACATCAGCAACGGAAGGAAGGTCGTAGTGGAATAGAAAACCTGCATGTAGGGATAAACACAACGTATGTCTACCGATGCAGGAAGGACAGTCTCCTGACATGAAGGTGACATTACGCGACCTGTAAGACAAGGAGGTGAGAGCTATGTTCTCACCTCCTTATTTTTTTGTATATCAACAAGCTTGATGCCTACCGTGATACTCGTCAACGGGTTCTCACCCCATTATTTTCTTGTATATCAACAAGATACGGGGTGATAACGCAAGAATACCAGTTTATAAGATCCGGTTTCCTCGATGAGGGGTCACCTCTCATCGTGTGGAAGGTGACGGTTTATTGCGCAAAAGGTGACCTCTGGCACATCAAAGTGTCACCCTCCGCAACACGGTCTGCCACGACCTGAAGATTTATTATTGAGAATGTATCTATGAAGCCTTGCTGTCTCAGGCAAAAGCAATTATCATACGGTTTTGGGTTATAGGTTGTAGGTGTTTTCTTCTGTGAGAATATTGCGTACAGTGTAGGGACGTACCGTGGTGCGTCCGAAAACGGTGTGAAACGCCGGACAATACGCAACGGTACAACATGCTGCTGTATCCTGCAAATAAACGACCGAAGCACAGAACTGCTAAACGGTGGATATGCGTTTCACGCATGGCGGACGCACCACGGTACGTCCCTACACTTGTGGTGAGACGCTACGGGTGGTTGGTTTTACGGTTTTGCGGTTGTGTGTTTTTGGGTTGTAGGTGTTTTCTTCTGTGAGAATATTGCATACAGTGTAGGGACGTACCGTGGTGCGTCCGAAAACGGTGTGAAACGCCGGACAATACGCAACGGTACAGCATACTGCTGTATCCTGCAAATAAACAGCACAGAACAGTTAAACGGCGGATATGCGTTTCACGCATGGCGGACGCACCACGGTACGTCCCTACACTTGTGGTGAGACGCTACGGGTGGTTGGTTTTACGGTTTTTGGTTGTAGGTGTTTTATTCTGTGAGAATATTTCGTAAACTGTAGGGACGTACCGTGGTGCGTCCGAAAACGGTGTGAAACGCCGGACAATATGCAACGGTACAGCATACTGCTGTATCCCACAAATAAACAGCACAGAACTGCTAAACGGCGGATATGCGTTTCACGCATGGCGGACGCACCACGGTATGTCCCTACACTTGTGGTGAGATGCTACAGGTGGTTGGTTTTACGGTTTTGCGGTTGTATGGTTTTGCGGTTATACGGTTGGAGTATTGCCACACATGTAGGGGCGTACCGTGGACAGCAGTGCACCACGCTCAAGTCCATACACTCGTGGAGAGATATGTTTACAGCCATGTATCAACTAAACCACAAGACAGCCGCTCGTAAAAACAGCAAAGGCACTGTCCCGTTTCGGGTCAGTGCCTTTGCCTTTATAGTTCAGCCAAGGGATTAGAGAGCGGCGTTGAGCTCTGCACCGGCCTTGAACTTCGCGACTTTCTTTGCAGCGATAGTGATCTTCTCCTTTGTTGCAGGGTTGATACCCTCACGAGCAGGGCGCTCGTTAACTGAGAATGTTCCGAAACCTACGAGAGCAACCTTATCATTTGCTGCAAGAGCATCCTTGATGGCGCAGAGAGTTGCCTCGATAGCCTTTTTTGAATCTGCCTTTGTGAGACCTGCAGATGCTGCAACCTTCTCAACCAGTTCTGTCTTGTTCATAATTTGCTGTTTATTAAAGTTAATACTGTACTTCGCCTCCTAAATACAAGTAAAATAAGAGATTGCGACATAATTATTCGGCAAATTTAGTATTTTAGTTTCAGAAAACAAACAAATTTGTCAAAAAAGTTATTAAAATCAGCGAAAAAAATACGTTTTCATATTGTTTTTACGACTTTTCGGGCTTTTTTTTGTACTTTTGCGCAAAAACAAGCAAGAAGGCAACAAGCCTATGCCCCGGCTCCCCGCAGAGGCACGATGACCGCGGCGTCTGCACGGATAACGGCATCAATGCGCCATGAAAGGTTGCCGAGAGGAAAATAAGGACAACACCACAAGCCATAAAAACAAACGTAAAATGCGACAGATACCACCTATCACAAAGAACCTGCTCATCATCAACGTGCTGGCATTCCTTGCCCACTACGTGATGCTCTCGAGAGGCATCGACCTCTACAGTGTCTTCGGCCTGCACTTCATCATGGCGGAGGACTTCGCCCTGTACCAGCTGGTGACATACATGTTCATGCACGCAAACATCACGCACCTGTTCTTCAACATGTTCGCGCTATGGATGTTCGGCTGTACGGTTGAGAACGCCTGGGGACAGAGGAGATTTCTCTTCTACACCCTCGCCTGCGGCATAGGTGCAGGATTGTTCCAGGAGTGTGCCCAGTTCGTCTCATATGCCGTGCAGGGACTTGCCGCCTACGACAATGTGAGCATCGGAGGGATGATAATCCCGACATCGGAATATCTCAACCTCTGGAACACCGTGGGCTTCTCGGGAGCCGTCTACGGCATACTTCTCGGATTCGGCATGACATATCCCGAGGAGAGGATATTCATCTTCCCGTTGCCAGTGCCTATCAAGGGAAAGTGGTTCGTGTGCATATACGCGGCGGTAGAACTGTTCTCGGCTCTCGGCACATCGTCAGACAACGTCGCCCATATAGCCCATCTCGGCGGCATGGCGATAGGCTACGCCATCATATACTACTGGAAATACCAGTACAGACATCGCTACCAGTTCCAGGGATGGGACGGATACGAGATAAAGGACCGCAGGAGCTTCGCGGAGAAGGTGAAAGTTTTCTTCTCGAAACTCGGCGGCAGGGACTCCGGCAGCAAGGCTCACGAGGGCGATAACGAGGAGGAGCGCCGCCGTCAGGCGGAGATAGACCGCATCCTCGACAAGATAAAGCGCTCGGGATACGACTCCCTTACCATGGAGGAGCGCAAGAAGCTCTTCGACAGAAGATGATGCCCTGAGCTGTCCCTGCACGGCGGAGAAGGGAGAACAAAAAGATTTGACAGGATAATTAAAATGAAAAAAGCTACAACAAACATATTGCTGGCAGCCAACATCATCATTGTAGCGATGATGCTAGCTACAGGTTTTGCAGGCTATCTCAACCCCGCGACATTCACATATCTGCAACTTTCAGGGTTTGCCTTCCCGGCATTCCTTGCCGCCAACGCCGCCTTTGTGGCGGTATGGCTCTTCGTGGACTGGAAGAGGGTCTATGTGCCGGCACTCGGATTTCTGCTCGCCTATTCGCCTGTGATGACATATTTCCCTGTAAACACATACAAGGATGTGCCGGAAGATGCCCTCAAGGTGTTGTCGTTCAATGTATATGCCTTCAATACAGATGACGCTCCGGAAGGCGAGCCAAACCCAATACTTGAGTACATCACACAGTCGGAAGCAGACATCGTGTGCATACAGGAGTTCACCCATATCGTAGGGCAGGATTCCCTGTGGCATGAGATGGAGCGCATCTACCAGTACAACGACACCCTTAAAGGCGATTCGGCAGGCAGCGTGACGGTGGCCATGTACAGCAAGTATCCGATAAAGGCTAAGGAAAAGCTGCACATAAGGTCAAGTAAGAATGCTGCCGGCGTCTTCACCGTGGAGATGGACGGACGGCAGGTGAAGGTAATCAACGCACATCTCGAAACTGTCGGATTCACAAATGAGGACAAGAGCAAGTTCAGCCAGATAGTCCACGGCAACGCAGACAGGAGGGAGA
>JAIDEM010000015.1 GCA_029054825.1 Prevotella sp.
ACATAATGAAGATAAAAAATGCTTAATTATACTGATTTTCCCATATGTTTGTAATTAATCCATTCATAATAAATAATAATGGTCGAGATAGATAAAAGCATAATTCAAAAAGTTAAGGATAAACTTGAAGTTGATATAGATGATGCCTTTGAGTTATTCAAACTTCTTCGTGCAGAGAGAGCAAATAAGCATCCTGATAATTTCAATGACGAAGTTGCAAAAAAGATTGCGCATGAAGAATTTATTTCATTAAATAGTCTTTACAATGAGCTAAACTCATATATACAACGACGCCAAGCATCAATGATGTCAATCATTGCCACTGACAATCCAGCTGTAATTGAATTTAACCATATTAGGGATATAGATTATAAAGATGCAGAAATTGAACACCTTAAACAAGAAAACGAATCTTTGAAGTTTAGGCTCGAAATAGAAAAGGGAACAAACGATACTTTGCATCGACAGATAGAAGAGATTTCAAAAGAAAGAATTGAATCTATTCATGATGAAATCAGATCCATATACTCACCAAGAAAAGCATGGTCAGGGATAGGGCTTGCCGCAATCCTTATTTCATTAATGGCAACATTTCCTGTTGTAAAAGACTTCTTAAATCAGATAGGCGCAACTTCTGAAATAACAATGGCAGCAATTCAAGTACTTTCTATTGTGACAATATTTAATTGGATTCGTTCGTGGGCTGTTAATAAGGTTGTTGAGAATACAGAATATAAAATCTTAAATAATCCTTCCATTAATGAGTTGTTGAATATAAAACTCCAAACTCAAAAATACAGTAGTAGTTGTCAGGAATTCTTTTTCTATGAATCAGATATAGTATCATGTATTAATAAAATGTTGACACTACCATTTCGTATTCTTCTATTTGGCGGATATGATAAGACTATAAAAATACTAACTGAAGATATAGTAATACAGTTAGACCGGAAGAATCTTATTAAAAGAAAAGAAACAGATGGTCTAAATACCGTCTTTATTACAAGAAAGCAATCAGAATCTGATTTATAGAAATTATACTAAATATTGCAATACGACACATGTCGTCATTGCCAAATGGTAATTCTCCACAACGAGATAACAACATATAGCAATAACTCCAACAGACAAAATGTTAAAATAATAAAGAAACATGGACGAAAACAAAGTAATCATATATACAGCCCATGACGGGCAGACAAAAATAGACGTGAAGCTCGAGGATGAGACATTGTGGCTTACGCAGGCTCAGATGTGCGAACTCTATCAGACCTCCAGAACCAATGTCGTGGAACATATAAAGCACATTTATGAAGAGGGGGAGTTGACGATGGAAGCAACCTGTCGGAAATTCCGACAGGTTCGGGAAGAGGGAGGCAGAAGAGTGGAGAGAGAAATGACTTTCTACAATTTAGATATGATAATAGCTCTTGGTTATCGCGTCCGTTCTATTATTGCGACCCGTTTTCGCCAATGGGCAACTCTGCGGTTAAAAGAATATATGATAAAAGGCTTTACGCTTGATGACGACCGTTTGAAGAAACTGGGCGGTGGAGGCTATTGGAAGGAACTGTTGGAAAGAATTAGGGATATCCGTGCCACAGAAAAGGTGATGTATCGTCAAGTGCTTGAAATATACGCCACAAGTATTGACTATGACCCAAGGGCTTCCGTGTCACAGGAGTTTTTCAAGAAGGTTCAGAACAAGATACATTTTGCGATTCACGGACACACGGCGGCAGAACTTATCGTTGAACGGGCTGATGCCGAGAAAGATTTTATGGGACTATTGACTTTTAAGGGAAATTATCCCACACTTGTGGAAGCAAAGACAGCAAAGAACTATCTGAATGACAAAGAACTCCGTGCTATGGGGCAGTTGGTTTCCGGATATTTGGATTTTGCGGAACGGCAGGCAGAACGTGAGCAACCGATGACAATGAACGACTGGGCTGCCTATTTGGACAGGATTTTGACCATGTCGGGAGAAAACCTCCTGCAAGGTTCGGGTTGTGTGTCTCATGAAGACGCAATGGAACATGCCATCAATGAGTACCGCAAATACAAGCAACGCACTATCAGCGATGTGGAACATGATTATCTAATATCCATAAAGAATATTGAGGATTTAGGCAAGAATGGTTGTGAAGGTTTTGACAATAAATGAGTTGTATTCAGTTCTAAGCAGATGAAACAAACTATATTGTAAAGAATTGGTAAGTGTAGTTACAAAGCAATTCACAGATGTAGCCCTGCCATAGTCCCGATATCCAATGTGATTGCGTCTGATTGCAGGAAAAGTGACACAGTCTTGTTCTGTGGATTCTTGTAAATTTAGGTATAAGTTTACAAAAAAATACTGTATAAATGAAGAATAAAGGCAAGTCCATTACTCAATCTTCATTTATACAGTATTTTTTGTGTGGTGCAGGTGAAAGCTCTTATTTCTTCGCCTCACTGATGAGATGGGTGTACATCATGCCGTCTTGAAGGGATTTGGAGACGGTCTTTCCGCATAGCAGTTCGCAGAGGGTGTAAGCATAAGGGAATGTTGCGGCAGGACCTTCTCCTGTCACAACATTGCCGTCGACAGTGACGAGTTCACCGGTGTATGTCGCGCCATCGAGATAATCCTCGAAGCCGGGATAGCAGGTGCAACGCTTGCCTTTGCTGATACCCAAAGAACCGAATATCATTGGGCCGGCACAGATGGCAGAGACAAGTTTGCCGGCGTTGTACTGCTTCAGTATAGCCTCGCGCACAAGAGGGTGGTTGCAGAGATTCTCCGCTCCTGGGAGTCCGCCGGGAATCATCAGAAGGTCGGCATCGCTGAAGTCAGCGATGTCTTCGATGAGAGCATCGGCTATGATACGGACATTATGTGCTGTAGTTATCTCAAGGTTTCCTGTCGTGGATACGATACGTACGTCCACGTCAGCCCTGCGGAGCACATCTACAGGAATCAGAGCTTCGACTTCCTCTGTTCCATTGGAAATGAATTCATAAACTTTTGCCATGGCTTTTATTATTTTAAAGTGTTGGTTTCTTGTGGAATAGAATGACACAGAGACAGTCTCGAAGTCTCCTGCTTCTGAACCTTGTGGTGAGAAGATTCTTTTTACGGAAGCTCTCTTCTGCAAAAGTACAGTTTTTTCCCTGATTCTCCAAAAGAAATAAAATGAAAAATAATATAAAACAACCGATTTCTTTTGTTTTTGGTGGATTTGTTTCTGATATTTCTGCAGTGTATGGAGAAATTGCGAGTGAATCTGCTCCGTAAATTGTGC
>JAIDEM010000150.1 GCA_029054825.1 Prevotella sp.
TTGTGAAGAACGGGAAAGAATTGACAGAGGAAATCTACAAAATAGGTGGAAAGTATTCTGCTTATATCCAGAAAATCGTTTTCTGGCTTACAAAGGCAATGGAGTTTGCGGAAGATGACAGGCAGAAAGATGTCATCGCTTCTCTTATATCTTATTATAATAGTGGCAGTCTTGAAGCATTTGACGAATATTCTGTAAAATGGGTAAACCAGACTCTTTCGAGGGTGGACTTCATAAACGGTTTCATAGAAGTCTACGGTGATCCGATAGGACTGAAAGGGTCGTGGGAAGGTATTGTGCATTATAAGGACCTTGAAGCTACACATCGTACAGAAGTCCTGTCTGACAATGCGCAATGGTTTGAGGACCATTCTCCTGTTGACAGCCGTTTTAAGAAAGCTGTTGTTACAGGTGTCACGGCTAATGTGGTATGTTGCTCTATGCTGGGCGGTGATGAATATCCTGCAACAGCAATAGGTATCAATCTGCCTAATGCAGACTGGATAAGGGCAAAGCATGGCTCTAAGTCTATAACGATATCAAATATCACAGCAGCATACGATGAAGCTTCAAGGAACAGCGGTTTTAGAGAGGAATATATCAATGATACAGAGACTCTTAAGTTGATAAGCAAATATGGATACATTACAGACGATTTGCACACAGACCTGCATGAATGTCTTGGTCATGGCTCCGGTCAGATGCTTCCAGGAGTGTCTCTTGACATGTTGAAGTCGTATGCTTCAACGATAGAAGAGGCGCGTGCAGACTTGTTTGGCTTATATTATATGGCAGACTCGAGACTCGTAGAGCTTGGTTTGCTCTTGGATGAGGAGGCGTACAAGGCACAGTATTACACGTATATGCTTAACGGATTGCTGACACAGTGTGTACGAATCCCTATTGGGGAAGATATACAAGAAGCTCACATGCGCAACCGTGCAATTATAGCTAACTGGATATATGCCCGTTCTTCTGCTCTTAAATGTCAGAATGCAGATGCCAAGCCGACAATAGAGCTGTATCAAGAAGATGGCAAGACCTATATGCGTATCAATGATTATCCATTCCTGCGTACACTGATAGGCGAACTGCTGGCAGAGGTGCAACGTATTAAGAGTGAAGGTGATTATGAGGCGGCACGTCTGCTGGTTGAGGCATACGGTGTGAAGATTGATCAGAATATACATCGGGAGATAAAGGAGCGTTATGAAAAACTTGATATTGCTCCATATAAAGGTTTTATAAATCCAGTATTGAAAGAGGTCGTTGACGAGAATGGAGATGTTGCTGATATCGCAGTAGATTATACGGAATCTTACTCGGAGCAGATGATGCGATATTCCAGAGAATATTCTGTATAGATTGACGGCATAGTGTAACTTAGATACATTATTAATATATTTGACAGAATCATGGGAAGTCACGAGGTAGCAAAGGAGATACGTTCACGTTTCCGTTCGCTTATGGATGGCGTAGTTTCGGAAAACATGCGTAACAGCGGTGCGCAATATCATATAAATTGGGGCGTGTCCTTCATGCACATCAAGGATTTGGCAAAAGACTATAGGTCAGATTTGCATGTTGCTTTGGAACTGTGGAAAGACAATGTGCGTGAATCAAAGATTATAGCCCTTATGCTTATGCCTGTAGAGGAGTTTACTCCTGATATTGCAGGCGTATGGGTTGACGATATCAAGTCTCAGGAGATAGCGGAGATGGCAGCGACGCTGTTGTTCTCGAAAGTGCCGTACGCCCCAGAAATGGCATATAAACTCATAGCGCAAGAGGACCTTCTTTATCAGATTCTTGGTTATAATATCCTGTCACGTTTGTTTTCCGAAGGAAGCATTCCTGATGTCCGTGGTCTTGACGAACTGATGGATCAGATACGTATCGCATTACACGATGAGCATCCTTCTGTAAGGCATGCCGCTTATAACTGTTTCATGAAACTTGATACATGTGACAAATTGGCAGACAGTCCGTATTGGCATACTTTGTGTAAAAATATCAGACAGAACGATATAAATCAAAATTAATAGTATATATTATGACAATCAAACCATTAGCAGACCGCGTATTGGTACAACCGATGGCGGCAGAACAGAAGATCGGCGGTATCATCATTCCTGATACAGCAAGTAAAGAAAAACCTATTCAGGGCAAAGTAGTTGCTGTCGGCAACGGTACAAAGGACGAGGAAATGGTTCTTAAGGCTGGCGACAATGTGCTTTATGGAAAATATGCAGGGACAGAAGTAGAGCTTGATGGTGAGAAATATCTCATCATGCGTCAGTCTGATGTTCTTGCTATACTGGCATAAATGCTATTATTTAAGGTAATGATCAAGTAAACTGTAAAAACAAACGAAGAAAATGGCAAAGGATATAAAATTCAACAGCGACGCACGCGAACTCCTGAAGCGTGGTGTAGACCAGCTTGCAAACGCAGTGAAGGTTACTCTTGGTCCTAAGGGACGCAATGTGGTAATAGAGAAGAAGTTCGGAGCTCCTCAGATAACAAAGGATGGTGTAACCGTTGCTAAGGAGATAGAACTTGAGGACAAGTTTGAGAATACAGGCGCACAGCTTGTCAAGAGCGTCGCTTCAAAGACTGGCGATGATGCCGGTGACGGAACGACAACAGCAACAATCCTTACACAATCAATCGTCAACGAGGGGCTGAAGAATGTCACAGCAGGTGCAAATCCTATGGATCTCAAGCGCGGTATCGACAAGGCTGTCAAGGCTGTGGTAGAGCATATAGCCAAGAATGCCGAGAAGGTCGATGACAATTATGATAAGATTGAGCAGGTCGCTACAGTCTCAGCAAATAATGACCCAGAGATAGGCAAACTGCTTGCCGAGGCTTTCCGTAAGGTCAGCAAGGATGGTGTCATCACTATCGAGGAGTCAAAGTCTCGTGAGACATATATCGGAGTTGTTGAGGGCATGCAGTTTGACCGTGGCTATCTTTCTGGATATTTCGTTACAGATACAGAGAAGATGGAGTGCCAGTATGAGAATCCATACATCCTCCTCTACGATAAGAAGATATCCAATATCAAGGAGTTCCTTCCTATCCTTCAGCCGGCAGCAGAGAGCGGTCGTCCACTCCTTGTTATAGCAGAGGATGTCGACTCGGAAGCGCTCACTACACTTGTTGTCAACCGTCTGCGTGGTGGCTTGAAGATTTGTGCTGTAAAGGCTCCTGGTTTCGGCGACCGTCGTAAGGCAATGCTTGAGGACATCGCAACTTTGACAGGCGGTGTGGTAATCTCAGAGGAAAAGGGTCTGAAACTTGAGCAGGCTACAATAGAGATGCTCGGTTCATGCGACAAGGTTGTTGTCGGTAAGGACAATACTACTATTGTCAACGGTCATGGTGAGTCTCAGCTTATCAAGGATCGTGTGAACCAGATAAAGAATGAGATAAACACGACAACATCTTCTTATGATAAGGAGAAACTTCAGGAGCGTCTTGCAAAGCTCGCTGGCGGTGTTGCTGTTCTTTATGTCGGAGCCAATTCCGAGGTCGAGATGAAGGAGAAGAAAGACCGTGTTGACGATGCTCTTTGTGCTACTCGCGCAGCAATAGAGGAGGGTGTTGTCGCTGGTGGCGGTACGACTTATATCCGTGCACTTGAGTCTCTGAAAGGTTTGAAGGGCGATAATCAGGACGAGGAGACAGGTATCCGTATCGTGGAACGTGCTGTAGAAGAGCCTCTGCGCCAGATTTGCTTCAATGCAGGCGTTGAAGGTGCTGTAGTGGTCAACAAGGTTGCCGAGGGTGAAGGTGACTTCGGATATAATGCCCGTACAGGTGAGTATGAGGACCTCCGCAAGGCTGGTATCATCGACCCTGCAAAGGTAAGCCGTGTAGCTCTTGAGAACGCAGCTTCTATCGCAGGCATATTCCTTACAACAGAAGCTTGTATCTGTGATGCTCCTGCACCAGAGGCTCCAATGCCTCCAATGGGTGGCGCACCAGGAATGGGCATGATGTAAAGGCCATAATACGTAATAGAATTAGTTGATAATCAGAATCCCTGCTTCGTATGAAAACGAAGCAGGGATTTTTTGTATGCATGACTATCTGTCGAGTACCTAAAAGGTCAGGCCTGATATGCGGAAAGTCATCGGATATATAAGCAGAAGAAGCTGGATATGTTTTGTGGCTTTCGATTTTGTATAGGAATGATTGCGGGGTAAAAGTGAAAGGTTACCTTTTTCTTGGCAGAAGGTGACGCTTTATACAGTCAAGGGTGACCCTTTGATGGATAAAAGGTCACCCTTGACATGTATACTTTGTGATTATTATTTTATATTTGTTTGACTTAAACTGGATGTGTGCTGTGTTTTCTTTTGTAATAATGTGTGTGTCAGGATGTTGCTATGTGTCTTTCCGTTTCGGGATGGCAGACGTATGTGGCTTTGCCGCCCTATTGTTACTGTATACCATAAACAGTACAGCGGCAATGACTAGCAATATGCCGATGATGTTTTTTTCTGTAAGTACTCCTCCAAATACAGCCAATGAAATGGCCAATGCCGTGATAGGTTCGAGTGCACCGATGATACTTGCCGGCGTACTTCCGATGATGTGTATGGAACGTGTGATGAGCAACAGGGAGATTACGGTCGGGAAAACGGCCAGTCCGGCGGCATTTGCCCAGGATTCCATGCTGGCCAGCGGTGTCATGTCTTTGCCGAAATTGCAGAATGCAAAGAAAATCACGGTGCCGAATGCCAATGCGAAGAATGACAGGCGTGATATGTCCATCGTCTTGAGGACACTCCTGTTTACTCCGATGAGGTATATTGCATACGTCAATCCAGACATTACTGCCAGAAACATGCCCGTCATGCTGATGCTTCCGCCTGTACTGCTTTGGTCAAGGAGGTATATGCCGAATAGTGCAACTATGATGCAGAGGAAAGTGTTACGTGACATATTTTCGTGGAAGACAAGCCATGACAATAGGGCTACAAACAATGGATATGTGAACAGTATCACTGATGCAAGTCCTGGATCCATGTATTTGAAGCTGTAGAATAGGCCTGCTGACGAACCGGCAAACAGGCATCCCATAATTGTCGTTGCCAGTGCTTCGTTTTTAGTCAGCCGGAATGATTTGCCTCGGGAAAGCATATACAAGCCAATAAGTATTGTGGATATGGCATATCTATAGAACAGGACGCTCATGGGCGTAACGCCTTTGTCATAAAGAGGTATGGCAAACAAAGGGTTAAGTCCGTAACAGGCCGAGCCTATCACTGCCAGCAGATAGCCGAAAGTCGCTGTAGATGTGTGTATTCTTGTCTTCATGATATGATTTCTGTGGCTGTATTACAGACAAGAGCCCGCAAATACGGGCTCTATATGTTTGGTGTGAGAGGGGAGAATATGAAAATATCTTTCCAATATGCTTTATTGCAAAGTCATGTTGTAATAGCTTTCCTACAGCGCGTGAGCGCAGGCTGTCGGTATTATCGGAAAGAGTCCGTAAGGAGCTTTATTTCTACTTGCGGTGCTATGCGCTCATACAATATGTTATGGACGGCATCAAGTATCGGCATATTGACATGCATACGACGGTTTATCTCTGTCATGCATTTTGTACCGAAATATCCCTCGGCAATCATCTCCATCTCAATTTGTGCCGATTTCACCGAGTAACCTTTGCCTATCATTGTACCAAAAGTGCGGTTTCGCGAGAAGTGTGAATAGCCTGTGACGAGCAGGTCGCCCATGTATGCCGAGTCCACAGTAGAGGAACACTCCAAGCCTTCTGCGGCACATACTACTTGCAGGAACCTATTCATCTCCTGCAAGGCATTTGATATCAGTACGGCTTGGAAGTTGTCGCCATATTTCAGACCGGAGCAGATGCCGGCAGCGATGGCGTATACATTCTTCAGTACAGAGCCATATTCTATGCCGAGCACATCAGAAGATGTCTTTGTCTTTATGGAATTGGACTTGAGTATTTCAGCAAACGCCTGCGCTTTCTCCGTGTCAGCACATCCGACAGTGAGATATGTCAGGCGGTCCAGCGCTACTTCCTCTGCATGTGAAGGGCCTCCGATGCAGGCAAGATTTGCGTATGGGACATCATATACCTGATGGAAATACTCAGAGCAGACAAGGTTCTCATCTGGGACGATGCCCTTTATGGCTGTTATGACGAACTTGTCTGACAGGCGCACACGCAGACGCTTCAGGTGGTTTTTGAGATAAGGTGAAGGTGTGACAAACACAAGTGTGTCATAATTCTGCACGATATCATTAAGGTCAGAAGAAAAGTATATCTCGCTGATGTCAAAATGAACACCGGTAAGGTAGGCGGGGTTGTGCTGCAGGTTCTTGAAATCTTCTATGCGGTCATCTCTACGCATATACCAGCCGATATGGTGCGTATGGGCGACAACAATCTTGGCGATAGCTGTTGCCCAGCTACCGCCTCCGATTATTGCGATTTTTCCACAATCAAACATAGTGTCTATCTGTTGTAAGCAAGTGGACGATATCGAGAATAATGCCTGTTACACGTCCACTTCCATGAGAAAGCGTTGTTTTGTTTCTGTATTATGCGTTTGCCTGCTGTATCATTGCGTCAAACTCATCCACTTTAGGGTTATCAAGCCCGAGTTTGTACTTCTTGTTGACTCCGCATACATCCATCTGTAGCTTCTGTGCCTTGACGTTCTTGATGTCAGAGACAAGATAGTATCCAGCCTTGTTGAAGAGAGGAATCCATTCTGCTGTCACACCTACTGCAGCCCATTCGGCCACGCTTGACTTCGCTTGCTTAGGTTCTGGCTTCATTTGTGGGAAGAAGAGAACCTCCTGAATGAAGGCGTTGCCTGTCATGAGCATCACCAGACGGTCTATGCCGATGCCGATGCCGGATGTAGGAGGCATGCCGTATTGCAGTGCGCGGAGGAAGTCATGATCGATAATCATCGCCTCGTCATCGCCCTTGTCGGCAAGTCTCATCTGCTCCACGAAGCGCTCTTCCTGGTCAATAGGGTCATTAAGCTCAGAATAGGCATTGGCCAATTCCTTGCCGTTTACCATAAGTTCGAAACGCTCAGTGAGCCCCGGTTTGCTACGG
>JAIDEM010000151.1 GCA_029054825.1 Prevotella sp.
GCAGTGGAACAAGGGCTTTGAGACTGGCGACATATTCGTGAACATCAACGAGCGCGGACACTTGAAGATGAACGTGGGTGACACCTACGAGGCTCATGCAATGCGCACATGGCAACTCACCGACAACTCCACCAACAACTATTTCATGGAGCCTGACTTCCACTATACCGTGATAGATACTGACGGCAAACCGAGCACGGGCGTGATAGAGATAGACAACGCCGACACCACCGACGACCCATGGTCGGTGATAAAGGCTGTGGGCAAGGGTACTGCAATAGTGCTCGTGACTTACGATGCCATAGGACTGAACTTCTACAGTTCGGCAAATAAGACCGAATATATGGGCGGAGAGTATTGGAGCGCCATCTGGCCTGAGAACACAGCTGCATACGTGGTGACCGTGGGCGACGGCGAGACGGCAATGAAGCCAAACATGCTTATAAACGGGAAATACAACACCGAGACTCTGAAGAATGCCGGCGAGTACGTGGATGCCGAGCACGATGTGTTCTACTATCTCGACACCGAGGAGGGCGCCAGCTATAGCTTCACTCCCGAGGGAGTAGAGAATGTTGAGATTGCCTATCCCTTGATTGGTGAGCAGATGGCTACATACAGCGGTTTCGGCACAGAGGGTGTGACAAAGAACAGTGACGGCTCATACACCCTGCTGCTGAAGGAGGGGCGCCAGATTGTGCGCATGACCGATGCCGGGGGCAACGCCCTGTATCAGGTGCTCACAGCCAAGACCTGCCACCGCGAACTGACAAACGTGACACGTGAGGGCAGCACAGAGTTCTATCCTGGCGACCAGGTGAAGATACAGTACAGCGGACTGCGCCATCCTGCCAACAAGCTGTCGGGTATCTACAACATGTCGGCATACGTGACCTATAACGGCAATCCTAACGGAACATCACTCATACTCAGCCCCAACCAGTACACCTTCGGGTCTTCCGACAAGGCGCAGGCTGTGACCTTCGACATTCCTGCCGACTATGACGCTGAGGCTAATCACGAGATTGTGCTGAACGAGGGCGTGATACAGGTAAACGGCTATGGTGACCCCATCGGTGCACACCGTCTGATAAGCCGCACGGCAGGACGTTCGCCAAACTTCACTGCCGTAGCTCACAAGACATATTTCGGTGCGATACCAGAGGTTCGCATTCCTGTCGTATTGCCGCTGGCAGTGGCTACGCTTGAGGATGTAGAACTGGCAGAGAACAGCCATAAGCCTCAATTCACAGAAGAGGATGAAGAGGCGGCTGGATTCCAGAGCGGTGACTTCTGGTTTGACATGAACGTGATGAGCGACTACGACACATGGTGGGGATACGGTGTTGCCAACCACACCGCCACACAGTATGTGACACTCGACGACCAGTTCAACTCATGTACAGGAAAGGGCGCGGACGACTCTGCCAACTACGGCGTGGCTTATGTAGGTGACTTCATGGGACCTGTATACGTCACCCTCACCACAAATGACGTCATGGAGGTGCCTGGCATACAGGTGACAAACGCCGCTTACAGCTATGTCTCCATGACAAACGGCGACTCCTTCGCCAAGAAATTCGGCGCAGGCGACTGGTTTAAGCTCACCGCTACAGGATATGATGACAATGGAGGCATTACCGGCACAAAGGACTTCTATCTTGCCGACTGCCGCTCTGAAGACAGCAAAGAATGGTATATCCTTAACACTTGGGCATACATGGATCTCTCACCGCTCGGCGCAGTACGACAGATACGCTTCACGCTCAGCAGCAGCGACACCGGTATATACGGCATGAACACTCCTGCATACTTCTGCTACGACAATCTCGGTGCTGAGGGCACGGAGACCGTTCCGGAAGGAAACTACAACGATATCGTCACTGCCGTAAGCAACATCAATACAGCGACACAGGCACCGATACAGCGCTTCGACCTTCAGGGACGTCAGCTCAATAAGGCTCAGCGCGGTCTGAACATCGTCCGCATGGGCGACGGAAAGGTCACGAAAGTCTTTGTAAAATAAAGGAGTGGCATAATACTTACTGACACCTACCCTACCGCCCGGGCATCACACATAATGATGTCCGGGCGGTTTGCTTTTCTGCCATCAAGCACAAAATCACAGAGGAATTTTGTTAAATATAATGTATAAAACCGTGATTTTTGCGGATTTTATCTTTTATAATGGATAAAATTGGTATTTTTGCATAGAATTTCTAATATAAAAGATAATGGATATACTTTTAAGACAGGAATATATAGACAAAATCAGCAGATACATTGGTAAGGATTATATAATAGTCCTTACAGGTCAGCGACGTGTAGGAAAGAGCTATACACTGAAGATGATACGCGACTTGAAGGCGAAAGACCCCGCCAACAACATCATATATATAGACAAAGAGAAGCGTGAGTTTGACTCCATCAAGACATATCAGGACCTCAACGAGTACATTGAGCAGCATTATCAGAAAGGAAAGATGAACTATATCCTTGTAGACGAGATACAGGATATAAAGGAATTTGAGCGAACCATCCGCAGCTACAGGACCGAACCTGATGCTGAAATCATCATAACCGGTTCAAATGCGAAGATACTGAGCAACGAACTCAGCACGATTATCGGAGGACGTTACAAGGAAATATACATCCAAACCTTGAACTATAAAGAGTTTCTCCAGTTCCACGGTTTAGAGGACAGCGATGATTCTCTGGCAAAATACATCCAGTTCGGAGGGCTTCCTGCCCTTGTAAAAATAGGACTGGACAACGATGACGCACGCGAATACCAAAAGGACATCTACCACACGGTATTGCTGAAGGATGTCATCATGCGCAACAATATACGAAACACCGCCTTCATAGAGAATCTTGTGCGCTTCATTGCCGACAATATCGGCAAGATAATATCAGCAAACAGCATCTCCAAATACATGAAATCGCAAGGGGACAGCATCACAGCCACGACAGTGATGGACTATACGAGATACCTTGCTGAGGCATTCATGATACACAAAGTCAACCGTTACGACATCCATGGCAAGAGACTGTTTGAGAGTAACGACAAATTCTATTTTGAAGACCACGGCATACGCAACGCCCTTGTCGGCGGAACCCGTGAAGGGGACATAGAGAAAGTCATCGAGAACATCGTCTACCAGCATCTTGTACACCTCGGCTACGATGTGACCGTGGGACAGCTTCAGGCCGGAGAGATAGACTTCGTATGTCAGAAAGCCCAGCAGCGCATCTATATACAGGCTTCGTATATAATAGCGGACGAGACCACCCGCAAGCGCGAGTTCGGCAATCTCAGGGCAATAAAGGACAACTATCCGAAATATGTCATATCCATGACTCCACTTGTCACGCAGAGTGATGACAACGGTATAACGCATCTCCATTTGAGAAAGTTTCTGATGATGGATAAGCTGTGATCCTAAGAGAATATAAATGCAGTCGCTAAAGTGTTGTTTTCATACACTTTAACGACTGCGTGCCTTATAGAAATAAAAACAAAGTGGTCTGCAACACATTTCACAGGAAAGAACTTTTATAATAAAGTCTTATCCTGTCCGAGCCACAAACAAGTCTATTGGCTGCTTGACGAAATCAAACTATTCCTGTCTCCTTCAATATAGCAAAAGCAGGAGACTGATTTCTGTCGACATAAGATTTAAGTACGGCCGTATTTATTTCTTCATTTTCAATATATACGCGAGTTCGGGATAATTTTAGAACAATTCCAGTTGCCTTGACTTCTTGACATGCACGGGCAGAGCCTCCGGCTTGTTGTCGAAGAAACAGTATGCCGTGAGCGCCCCGCAGATGTTCATGATGA
>JAIDEM010000152.1 GCA_029054825.1 Prevotella sp.
TGGGTTATAGGTTGTAGGTGTTTTCTTCTGTGAGAATATTGCGTACAGTGTAGGGACGTACCGTGGTGCGTCCGAAAGCGGCGTGAAACGCCGATGATACTGCGACTGCATCGTTTCTTTGTAAGTCTCATATGCTGCCGAACTGGCAAACTATCACCAAACAACCAAACCACTAAACGACTAAAACACCTATCGGCGTTTCACGCCGTTTTGCGGACGCATCACGCTCAAAGTCCCTACACTTGTGGTGAGATGCTACGTGCGGTTTCTACGGTTATACGGTTTTGGGTGATAGCCGGAATAAAAAATATAGCCGTTTGCCACTACAGTATATATTGCTTCTATTACAGATATATCAGCTATGATGGCTATAGCTCAAAATATTTCGCTGCTGTTCATTCTCTTCTATTCCGGCTATCTCTGCTACATCTCTCGGCAGACCGTGACCTTTCATAGCATGAAATGTTACCTTCCGCACGGTAAAAGGTAACCTTTCGTATGGTAAAAGGTAACCCTCTGCCGGGTATTAATGCAAGAAGAGACATCCTTGCGAATGTCTCTTCTTGTGCGCTCCCTCTAGGGCTTGAACCTAGGACCCCCTGATTAACAGTCAGATGCTCTAACCAACTGAGCTAAGGAAGCATTCTTTGCATTATGTCTCAAAAGCGTGTGCAAAGGTACTGCTATTTTTTTAAACTACCAAATATTTTCAAAAAAAAATGCATTATTTGATGAAAAAAGGCGGAAAAGTAGTATCTTTGCAGAAGATAAGCATTACCTTGGCGATTTGCAGAAAGCTCCATTGCGCTTGGTTTGCATTATCTTCATAGTGTAGAATATATAAAAAAACAAGGAGCGTGGCTATGATGCCGCGAATGGAAAATATGAATATGAATCACGTGTTAAGGGCGTTTGCCCTCATGCTCCCTATCTTGGGTGCAGTGCCTTGCGGGGCGCAGAAGAATGACCATAACCTCGAGGTGGCGAAACAGCTGGAGATATTCTGCGACATATACCGCGACCTCGACATGATGTATGTCGACTCGCTCGACGCAAAGGAGGTTGTCGGCACCGGCATAAAGGCCATGCTGCGCTCGCTCGACCCTTATACGGAATATTATCCGCAGGCGGACGTCAAGGAGCTGAAGCAGATGATTACGGGCAAATACGGCGGCATAGGGTCTATCGTGTCGTACAATCTCAGGGAGGACGCCACCGTCATCAGCGAACCTTATTACGGTATGCCGGCACACGAGGCAGGGCTCCGAAAGGGCGACATCATCCTCTCCATCGACGGCGAGGAGATGAAGGGCAAGTCGACGACATACGTCTCTGAACATCTCCGCGGAGAGGCCGGCACGAGCTTTATACTCAAGGTGCTGCGACCATCGGCAGGAAGGGCTCAGGAGCCTTCGGCGAAGAAGGGGAAGAAAGACGGCAAGGAGACAAAGGGAAAGGTAATGTCGTTCAAGCTCACGAGGCGCGCCATACAGATGCCTGCCATGCCGTACTACGGGATGCTGACAGACAGCATCGGATACATCAACCTCAGCCAGTTTACCGAAGACTGCTCGAAGGATGTGCGCCATGCCTTGATAGACCTGAAGCGCAAGGGCATGAAACGTCTTGTCTTCGACCTGCGCAACAACGGAGGAGGCTCGCTCTCGGAGGCGGTGAACATTCTCAACATGTTCCTGCCAAAGGACATGAGCATAGTGAAGACAAAGGGCAAGCTCGTGCGCGCCAATCGTGAATACAAGACCACGGCTCTGCCGATAGATACCTTGATGCCTATCGTGACACTCGTCAACGGCAATACGGCGTCGTCGTCGGAAATCATGGCGGGAACGCTGCAGGACCTTGACCGAGGGGTCGTCATGGGCACGAAGACTTTCGGCAAGGGACTCGTCCAGGTGCCGCTTGACCTGCCGTACAACGGCAATCTCAAGCTCACCACGGCACATTATTATATACCGTCGGGAAGATGTATCCAGGCGATAAACTACAAGCATGCCAACGGCGGCTCACGCGAGGCTGTGGCCGACTCGCTGAAGAGGGAGTTCAAGACGCTCCACGGCAGGACGGTGAAGGACGGCGGCGGGATAATGCCCGACGTGGTGGTGACGCCGGACTCCATACCGAATATCGTGATGTATCTTGCCGCTTCGGGGCTCGATTCGACAAATGTCATGATGGACTATGTCGTGGACTATGTGGCGAGACATCCGCAGATAGCCCCGGCACGTGACTTCCAGCTCTCCGATGCCGACTATGCCGACTTCTGCAAGCGTGCCGTAGACGCAGGCTTCAAATACGACAGGGAGAGCGGAAGATTCCTGAAGGACCTCGAGAAGGTGGCGCGCTTCGAAGGCTACTATGACCGCGCCAAGGCGGAGTTTGACGCTCTGGAGGCAAAGCTGAAGCATGATCTCGCCGCGGAACTTGACTTCCACCGCGACATAATAAAGGAGACCATCACCAACGACATAGTCTCCTGCTACTATTATCAGGCCGGTGCCATAGAGAACAGCTTCCAGTATGACAAGCAGATCAAGGAGGCTGTCTCCCTCGTCAGTGACGCCTCGCGCTACGCCTCCCTGCTTGAGCCGGGAGAAGACAAGGCAAAGGATAAGTAAAGCCTTGCCGTCGCTTCAGCGTAATGACTGCAGTAGACCGTGCCGGACAATACGTGTGGTTTGGTGAATCAGCATGTATGACATGGAGAAACAAGATGCATGACATGGAAACCAATATGTATGTCTTGGTAAATCAAGATACATGATGTAGCAGAGCTGCTGCATGAAGAAACCTGAATACGCCATGAAAGAGCCGTCGCAAGGCCTTTTCATGGCGTATTCAGGTTATGTGCAGGAGTGTTGTGTATTACTGTGCCGAGCCTTTCAGCAGAGCCTGTATCTCGGCGTGTATGTCTTTCACCTGTATGTCGCGCTTGACGGGAGTGCCGTTGCGGTCGAGGAGGAAGTATGTCGGTATGTTATGCACGTTGTATGAGCCGGCGGCTACACCTTTCTCGTCATATACGCAGACCCACGGGAGCGCCGCTACGCTGGTCTTCCAGAAGTGGGCATTGCCGTCTACGCCTACCTGATAGATCTCCAGTCCCTGCGCGTGGTACTTGTTGTAGAGCTGGCGCAGCTCCATGATACGTTCGGTAGAGCCTTTCATGGAGAAGGCGTGGAAGTCGAGGAGGATGACGTTTCCCTTGAGGCTTGAGAGCTTGCGGACGGCGCCTTTGTTGTCGAGGAGGGCAAGGTCTATCATGTTTGTCTCCACAACCTTGCTCGGGTCTACCTCCATAGGTCTGTTGGCGTTGTCGACGATGCGCATGGTCTTCATGCCTTCTATGGCTATGTTGTGGAGGTTCTTGCCACGCTCTGCCTCAGGATAGTAGGTGTCCCAGGATGTCGCCACGGCGGCAAACATCTTGATGTCGTCGCGGTTCTCGCGCGGATTGAAGATGAGACGGTTGCCTATGGCCTGGAAGAGGGCGAAATAGGCGTAGGCCTTCATCGGTTCCTTGGTGATGTAATTGTGCTTTATGTTGCTCTTGTAAGCCTCGATTACCTTGTCTATGGAGTCGCCGGCGACCCTTGCGCTGAGGTTAGGGTTGCGGTCTATGCTGATGCATTGGTTCTGCAATGCTATCTGCAGGTATGCGAGTTCCTGTATCTTCTTGCAGTTTTCGGAGCCGCTGACGTCATATTTCCATGCCATGTCGGGGTATGTAGCCTTCACGGTGACTGTCTCTGTGGAGTCGGCGGAGAGGTTTATGATTTGGTCTGCTATGCGCAGGCGGTAGAATTCCGGTGCTTTCTGTGCGTCTGCGGTGAAGTGGAACTTGCCGTCTTCGGCGAGCTTCACGGAGTCCATCACTACTGGTCCTTCGAGTGATATGTTCTCGAAGTAGAGCGTAGAGTCCTTGGCATTGGTGATTTCTCCCTCGACATGGTATTTTCCTGTGGTGCAGGAGGCGAGGAGTGCAAGGAGCGCGAGAGGGTAGAGGAGTATCTTTTTCATGTTGGTTGTTTGTTTGGTTTATAGCCGGAATAGGAGGCTGGTAGCCAGCTGGCTAAACTGCTGAATGACTATTCTGCTTTCTTTGAGTATCCGTAGTAGTGGTATTGGTTCCAGTCGGGCGCAGCTGTCTTCACGAGGCTGAATTCCCTTCTGCCTCCGAGATATTCTATTATGCCAGAGAAGTATCTGTCGCTGAGGCGGTAGCTGTTGCGGTCTATGTAGAGTATGTTCCTGCGCTCGTCGTAGCTGTTGTCGAGGAGGTATATCTCTATGTCCTCGTATGTCACTTTCCATTCTATGCGGCTGTAGAAGTATGTGTCGTCATAGTATTCATCGAGCCACCGTCCTGTGCCTGTCGCGCCGTAGCGGGCGTTGTAAGGGTCGCCTATGAACTGTATGGTGGTCATCACGGGTTCGCCGTTGTCGGTGTACATGCGGCCTTGCCATGTACCTTCGAGGCTGTATGCGATGTATTCGTCCGGGTCGCTCTCACATGATGTGAAGGAGACGGTGAGCAGTGCCGTGAGGGCAAATAGTAGGAATTTTTTCATCATGCTTGTTTAGTGGTTTGGTTGTCTGGCTGTCTGGTTGTAGGTTGGTGGTCTTGGGTTTAGGGGAATAGCCGGAATAGAAGCTATTGACCAAAAACCTGCCAACCTACAACCAATGTCCCGCAACCATAGATGTTACTTGAACTTTATCCAGTCTATATCGAGGAATGCTCCGTCGTTGTTCTTTGTCGGACGGGAGTTGAAGAATCCGACTTTCGCGCCTATCCATTTGCCCTCCTTCACGGCGAACGGTGTGCCGAGCTTCTTGAAGGTCTTGCCGTCGAGGCTGTAGGAGAACTGTGCGTGTGCCTTGATGTCGTTGCCTGTGCCGGAGGATTTCACGGTGCAGCGCACATAGATGTCCGGTGTGGCGTAGCGTGGCTGAGGGATGTCGTCTACGGCATACTTCTGGGTGTATGGCGCAGGTTCCTTGACGAGTGTCATTGGCTCTTCGGCGATGACTTTCTCTGCCTTGCCTTTCTGTGCGCCCTCGCAGACTACATACTGCAGCTTGCAGACAGTCTCCTTGCCGTCCTTGCCGCCTTTCTCGGTGACGAGCTTTATGGCGGCGTAGTCCTGTCCCTTGATGATGAATCCTGCTTCCTCGCCTTTGTTCTTGTATGACGGGTTAGGGATGAATTTCAGCTTGGCTGTGGCGGTGAAATTCTCGGTAGGGAACTTCTGCAGGAGTGCGTTCTGGAGGTCGGAGAGGTTCTTGAAGCCGTCTGGCTGCTGCACGCCGTAGAGGCGGAGCTTAGACTTGTTGGCATCGCAGAAGTACCAGTAGTGGCTGTACGGGCCTTCAAACTGCCATTGCAGTCCGAGGTCTACGCTGTTGAAGTCATCGTCTTCGGCAGGCTGCACGGGATTCTTCGGTGCAGGGAGGTTAGGCTTCTTCCATGTCGCCACGGCGTCTCCGCATCCGTCTCCGTCCTTGTCGTCGCCTATGACGAGCCAGTCATTGACCCATTTTGCAGGCTGGAGGTGTACGACGCGGCCGTAGGCGTGCTTGTCCTGGAAGTGGAGGAACCAGTCTTCGCCGTTCTGTGTGTCGACCCATGCGCCTTGGTGAGGGCCGTTGACCTTTGATTTTCCCTGTGCCAGACCTACGTATTCCTCATACGGGCCGTAAGGGTTCTTCGAGCGGAGCTCTACCTGCCAGCCGTATTTCACTCCTCCGGCAGGGGAGAAGATGTAGTAGTAGCCGTTGCGTTTGTAGAATTTCGTGCCTTCTATCGTCGGCTGGTCCTCATGTCCGTCGTATACTATGCGTGAGGGGCCGATGACCTTCTCGCCGTCGGGCGACATGGGTGCTACGAAGAGGACTGACTTGACGCCTGCCCTTGAGCCTGCGCATCCGTGTGAGAGGTATGCCTTGCCGTCGTCGTCCCACAGCGGGCAGCAGTCGATGAGGCCTTTGCCTTTCATCACCCATACGGGTTCTGTCCATGTGCCGCGCGGGTCTTGTGTCTTTGTCATGAAGAGTCCCTGGTCAGGGTCGCCGCAGTAGATGTAGAACCATCCGTCGTGGTATCTGATGGACGGTGCCCATACGTAGTTGCCGTGCTGTATCTTCTTGTGCCAGTCGAGCTCCTTTCCCTCGTTCTCAGGGAGCACAGGATAGTCGTTGGTGAGCGCCGCTCCTATCAGTTCCCAGTTTACGAGGTCCTTGGAGTGGAGTATCTGCAGTCCGGGGAAGCAGGCGAAGGATGATGATGTCATGTAGTAGTCGTCGCCCACGCGGCATACGTCCGGGTCGGAGTAATCGGCATCGATGATGGGGTTGCGGTACTTGTTGCCCGGGAGGTTAGGGTTCCACGTGTTGCTCTTGCTCTGCGCGAGGCCGTCAGTGGCTGAAAGCAGCATGGTTGCGAGGCCTATGGCCAGAATCTGTTTCATGATTATGAGGTTTTAGGGTTAATTACGGTTATGCGGTTTTTCCGGTTTGGCGGTTTTAGGTTTTGGGGGTATAGGTTTTGGGTTTCCGGTCTTTGCACTGTCAAGGTTCCGGTGCGTTTGTTGGTTACAAGGGGTTTTATTGGTGGATTGGGGATAGCCTGCCGATGCAGAGCATACATCGGTGTCGTCTATCCCCTCACCGTTATAACTAATTTTCCTTGCAAAGTTAGCGAAAATTATTGAGATATGTGATAAAAGTCCGTTCTTTTTTGCATTTTTCCCTTGAAAGTGCAATGGCGTGGCGTGTATCCTTGCCGTTTCTCCGCTGTCGGCAGGCGAGGGAAGGGCTGAGGGCTGTAATACAGGGTGTTTGCCGTGTTGAGGAGAAGGGTCACCTTTTGGCGGGTGAAGGGTGACCCTTGGCAATGGAAAAGGTCACCTTCTGATGTGCGGAAGGTGACCTTTGTGCGGTTATATGGTTGTGCGGTTTTTCCGGTTATGCGGTTATATGGTTGTGGGTTGTACGGTTATTTGATTTGTTTTCTGTGAGAATATTGCGTAAATTGTAGGGACGTACCGTGGTGGGGGGGGGGGGGGGGGGGCGGCGGGGGGGGGGGGGGGGGGGGGGGAGAGGGGGGGGGGGGGGGGGGGGGGGGACGACTCAAACGA
>JAIDEM010000153.1 GCA_029054825.1 Prevotella sp.
CCCTTCACACCTCGCCCTGCAGGACTACCTTCTCTCTACAGGCAGCTGCTACAAGGCAACACTCCATACCCACCCTATCGAGCTCGTGGCCATGTCACACATCAAGCGCTTCCTGAAGGGCAATGAGATGACAAAGGTGCTGTGGTCGATGATTCCAGAGACCCTCGCCTTCGCACCTCTGGGCATAGGCATCGTGCCTTACGCCATGCCAGGCTCCATAGAGCTTGCCGACGCCACCCTCGAGCAGATAAAGAAGCATGATGTGGTAATGTGGGAGAAGCACGGCACAGTAGCCGTAGGCACCGACATCATGGACGCCTTCGACCAGACCGATGTGCTCTGCAAGGCGGCAAACATCTACATGTGCGCCAAGTCCATGGGCTCAGAGCCTGACGGTATGACCGACCAGGAGATGACGGACATACAGAAGACCTTCAACCTCCCGACATCGCGCCCTTGCTGATTGGTAAAAGAACATACATATATCTTATAAATGAAAGGCTGGTTTCGTGTCGTTGAAACCAGCCTTTCCTGTATCCACCGTAAAGCTGTCATGAACATTGTCAAATGTGCCAGCCCTGGCAAGAAAATCATCAACTTTGCATCTGATACGGAGAAACACAACATCTCACCACAAGTGTAGGGACTTGAGCGTGGTGCGTCCCTACACTATTGACAATTATTATGGGAACATACATCAACAACGCCCTCGTAGAAGGCGAGGAAATCATCCATGAAGCATGCTACAGCAAGAAAATATGGCTATGGCCTGTCATCTTGTTCAATATCCTCATCACCCTGCCGGCATATCTTGCCGAACCGCCCCTCCTCATTCTCATCCTGCCCATAAGCCTCCTGCTCTTCATATACACATACCTTAGAGTACACACAGACGAATTTGCCGTCACCTCCCAGCGCCTGTTCATAAAGACAGGGGTCATCAGCCGAAGCACCACAGAGATAAGCCTCAGCAAGATAGAAGTCGTCTATGTCAGCCAAAGCATCATAGACCGCGCATATGGTTGCGGCACCATCGTATGCCGCGGGACAGGCAGCACTTATGCCTGCCTAAGCAACATCAGCGACCCACACGAGTTCCGAAAGGCGCTTCAGACTGCCCAAGAAAGATGCTCACGGACAGACACGTCCGACAGAGAACCTACAGCAATAGCCTGCAATGGCTCACAGACGGAAAAGACAGAGAACGCGAAAGAGCCCCTCTCCCTCCATGATAAAGTCGAGAAACTTACACAACTGAAAGGATTGCTCGACTCCGGCATCCTGACCCAAGAAGAGTTTGACAGGGAAAAGGCAAAAATCCTGAACCAATGAAATTTGTGTTCTATAAATCAGCTTGAGATGATTCTACGGCCATCGCGCCGTAGAGTCATCCAAGTCCATCATATACCTACAGAACTGATTTCAAGAACACCCCTGAAGCACAATATAAAGTACGGCAGTCCCTCATAGCATATCCCCCATCAAGTGCCATTAGGCAACACTAATCACTGCCATACAGAAAAGGAGAGGTATACATGCAATAAAATCTGCACCGAGTCATTCCACATGCCCCGGTACATTTTTTTTTACGGAAGACGGTTTACCTCTCCCGATGTTTTGGTATTAAGGATAAAGGCGGGATAAAACGGCGATATACTCTACAGTGACATGAGTGACAGCAGCTGTAGCCGGAATATGCATACTATAGAGACCATCAAAGCCGTAACAACCCACAACCGCATAACCGCATAACCGATAAAAAAACTATCCCCATTTGATAGAAACCAGCTCATTTCCCACTCTATATTTATAGGGAAGTATGGGGCATGACCGTTTGTAACAAACGTAAAAGCGACAATCATCATCATCCCAACACCACATGAAAATGCATGCAGCCTGCTACATATAGGGACTTGAGCGTGGAACGTCCGGAAGCGATGTGAAACACCGGACTATGTATGACAGTACAACCGCTGTATCCTGCAAATAAACGACTGAAGCACAAAGCAGCCAAACGGCAGATATGCGCTTCACGCATGGCGGACGCACCACGATACGTCCCTACACATGTGGAAATATTCCAATCAACGAATAACCATATAAAAAAACATCAACCCAAAACAGCACTGACCGAACAGACAAATACAGCCTCAGGAAAAGCAAGAGAGCGAGGAGACATTGGAGAAAGGGTGACACTTCACCTTGTAAAGGGTGACACCTTGCAATGCAAAAGGCCACCCTTCCGCAGACAAAAGGTCACCCTTTTCCAAGTCTCTGTAAACCAAAGACATGAAACGCTCTGATACATGAAGTAGAATAACACAAAAGACAAGAAATGTATCAGAAACATCCATCACTACTGTCAAAACTACAGATACCATAATCATCACGGCTACACGAAGACCATTAAAACCATATCAACAATTCCGGCTGTCACCGCACAACCGCATACCACATAACCGTAAAAACCACAAAACCTAAAAGCAAAGCGACCGTAAAAAAACACAAAACCGTATAACCGCACGTAAAATCTCGCCACAAGTGTAGGGACGTACCGTGGTGCGTCCGCAGACGGCGTGAAACGCCGAGTGACAGTTCAGTTGTTCAGGCGGTCGGCCGTTTAGTTGGCAGGTAATTTGCAAGGCTGAAATAAAGCGTAATCGGCGTTTCACACCGAATAAGGACGCACCACGGTACGTCCCTACACTATACACAATATTCTCACAGAAGAAAACACCTACAACAACCCAAAACCGTATAACCGTAAAACCGCACAACCTAAAAGCAAAGCGACCGTATAACCGCATATAACCGTATAACCTACAGTGAATACCATTAAACGACATGAATCTGCACAAAGCCTCCATCTTCCCTACAGAGAGAGGGGAAACACCGAGACTGTGCCGCTCTTTCTCTCTCCCGATGTACGGAGAAAAAGAGTCCAAGGACTACAACAGAAAAGGCTATATCGCGCTAACCGACAAATACTCAGCATATTATATGGGGGGGGTAAAACGGCTTTGCCGCAAGCTCAAAGATGCCGTAGGCATCGTTTTTCCATACCGACGTCAGGTCTCCGAGGATGATATCCAGGACATAATCGCCGAGGTCTCCAGCTTCTTCTCCCTACCAAGACCAAGGACAAGCAGCCGTGAGAACGTCCTTGCCGAGATGACACTCGGTAAGGACAACTCTTCATGCGAACTCTCATACAATATCTCCCGGCTGCGCTCCTCCGGGCTCTACAGCAGGGAGACACTCACGCTGTGCTTTGTCCACGAACTCGCCCATCAGGCGCTCCGCAGACACCGCTTCATGCTCTTCAGCTGCGAGAGATGGATGCACGAACTGGCAGCTGACATCGCCGTGGGGCTATATGCAGCGATACACCGCCTCCCGACAGGGGAATACAAGCGCGCCGTGGCCGAAAGAAGCCTCAGCGCGACACACCCTGACGGCTCCCTGCGAAGGGCGGCGGTAGACTACGGACGGGAGGCAAGGCCCCGTAGAGACATGGACGGCAAGGCCTTGGCGAAGACCGTGACGGACATCATGCCCTCGTTCGTCTACACCCACCACGACACCCTCGAGCGCGGCTGGCACAGCCTCATGG
>JAIDEM010000154.1:0-21665 GCA_029054825.1 Prevotella sp.
AACGTCACATCGGGCTCCTCACGAGCTGACACTGACACGTATCCGCAACTTCTACTCAGGCACGGCAGCGAATAAGTATGCCGGCGACATCAATCCAGACAAAATGGGCTTTGAGAAGGTTCTCGCCGGCGATGACCTCTCCGTGCTCAACTGCATACTCCACCTGCGCCGCATCGAGACCCACTATGAAGGTCTCCGTTGGTTCGACATCAAGCGCTACGGCATAAACATCAGACATGTCTACCGTAACGCCCAGGAGCTCAATCCTACAGCCGACGAGCTGCGTTACGACGACCCTCGCCGTGTGTTCCAGATACCTACCAATGTCATCAACGCAGGCTATCCGGCTACCAATCGTCAGCCTATGATTAAGGACAAGATGGACGAGACGAAAGTTGCTGCTAAATTGATAGATTAAATAATAAGGAGGAAAGACAAATGAAGAAATATCTCAGCTATATCATCATCGGTCTCTTTGCAGGTGCTGTGGCATCCTGCAGCAGCGACGACGAGTTCACAGAGTCCATTTACGACACAAATATCCCTGTCTATGACGAGAACTCTGCGACATATCCATTCGACAAGTGGATATACGACAACTTTACTGAGCCGTACAATGTGCAGATACAGTACAAGTTCAATTTCAATGCCTCTGACAAGGACTTCCAGCTGTCGCCGGCAGAGTACAACCGCTCACAGCTCCTCAGCCATTTCGTGCGCTACCTGTTCTACGATGTCTATACGGCATGCCGTCCGAGCGACGACGCCAACCCGGAGAACTTCATGAAGAAGTACGGCCCGCGCCTGTTCCATTTCATCGGCTCCTCCGGCTATTCTCCTTCTACAGGAACCGAAGTCCTCGGTACAGCATCAGGCGGTGTGAAGATTACCCTGTACAATGTCAATGAGATGAAGCCTTACTCAGAGGATGTTGTGTATACTCCTGCTGACATCGACCTTCTCAACGACCGCTACTTCCACACCATGCACCACGAGTTCTCACATATTCTCCACCAGACAAAGTCCTATCCTGTGACTTTCGGTCAGGTGACATCAAATACATACGATGCAAGCAACTGGCAGGACCGCGACTCTACCACGACACACCGCCTCGGCTATGTCACACACTATGCGTCATCAGCCAATACAGAGGACTTCGTGGAGGTGCTCTCATGTATCATCACCGATACCGAGTGGCGCTGGATGAACCGCCTTATCTCCGCCACTGTCAACGGCATGTGCAGCGGAGACAAGGAGCAGATAAAGGAGTTCGTCAAGTCTCTTAACATCAAGAATGTCAATGACCCTAACGCCCACTGGAACAACTTTGCCGTCTACACCGAGAGCGAGTACAACAGCGAGACAGGCAATTACGATGAGACGAAGAACAAGGTGCTCGACATCTACCGCAACAACGAGACCGTCATCAACAAGGACTACACAGCCTATGTGCCTAAGTACCGCTACACGCTCTACAAGCAGTACAACAGCTTCTACAGCTTCCTTGACGATGTTGAGATCAGGAGCGAGGCATCCGATGTCGGCATCAATGCCCTTCTGAAGAAGATAAGCATCGCCACGACATGGTATAAGGACAAGTGGGAATTTGACATCTACCAGATACGCCGCGAGCTGGCACGCCGTCAGGCAGACGTCAACAACTATATCCACGACAAGAGCCAGGTCGTAATCTATGACTACCAGTAACCGATACGCAAACGAAAATACAATAGAATGACAATGAAACGAAATATGATTTTCCGCGCAGCACTCGCACTTTTGCTCCCTGGCGTCATGATGACGTCATGCAAGTTTGAGGAGGACGAATATTTCTCCGAGAGTGCAGCACTGCGTATTGACAAGACCACAGAAGAGATAAAGGCAAAGCTCTGTGCCCCTACAGCCGACGGTGAATACGGATGGCTTATGCAGACATTCGTGGCAGGCAACGACTCCACCAAGTTCGAGGGCTTCAATCTCTTCGCCAAGTTCTACGACAACGGCAAGGTGCTCTTTGCCAGTGACCACCGTTATCTCCGTGACGGCAACGCCAACAAGTATACCGAGTCCACATCCCTCTACGAGATGCTTCAGGAAGAGGGTCCGGTACTCGCTTTCAGTTCATGGAATGATGTCCTCACCCCACTCTCAGACCCTGTCAACCCTATGCATGCACCGGCTCAGCTTATCAAGGACGGTGTAGGTCTCGGAGGTGACAACAACTTTGTCGTCATGGGCTACAGCGACGATGTCATCAACCTCGTAGGCGAGCGTTACCGCGCTAAAAGCCGCCTCCTGCGCTGCGACCGCCCTTGGGAACAGTATATCGCAGACGCGAAGGCCACCAAGGCAGCAATCTCCAGCACATCGATGCCGGGACACTACTATGTCACAAACGAGACAGATACCCTCTATCTGAAGAACCTCCGCGGAGGAGCCACAGTCATCGGCGACCGTCTCGAATATCCGGCAAACTATACCGAGCGCGCCCTCGTCTTCACCCCAACAGGCGTTTCCTTTGAGGGAGGTATAGACTTCGTCATCTCAGACGACCAGACAAAGCTCGTCTCCGGCGACAGCCTCCAGATAGTAGCCATGTGGGACCAGTACATCGCCGACCGCACATCCTTGTGGAACATTGACGACGCTACCTACTCCGACGCCATGAAGACCGTAGCTGCACAGATCAATACGGAAATCAAGAAGCACAACACTGCATGGAGCCTTGCCTACATAGGCCTCGGCCGCTCTACTGGTTCAGGAGCCGTAAAGGGTATAGTCATCACACTCTATACCAACACGCAGAAGACAAAGACCAATACCATCGGTATGGAGGTAAAGTCAGAGCGCACAGGATTCGGAAAGATAACACTCTCCGTGGCGGAGAATCCTGCTACCGACAAGAATATGCAGACTGTGGCAAAGAAAGCTAAAGACATGCCTGCACTGGTAAAGAACCTTGCCGACATACTTGCTGGAACATACGATATGACCCCTGACAACTATTTCATGCCGACCGGCGCGACATTCACCGCGCTCGACGGTAGCAAGACAATCGTCCTGAAATAACAGCAGAGAGAATAAAAAGAAGTGAAGTGCACCGAAGACCAGATACAAGGCTTCGGGAGCACCTCACTCATACACACTGCAAAAGAAATATTCATTATTACATTTTTTATTAACTAATTTTCAAAACAGATGAAGAAAGTATTACTTCTCGCTGCTGCCGTACTCACACTCGGCACAGCAACAGCCCATCTCGGACTGAACGGCACTTTCGGAAAGCCTGTCAGCAAGGCTCTCCATAAGGCTTTTGAGGCTGTAAAGCTCAATCCTCAGGAAGTCCGTGAGGCAACAGCAGGCAAGGCAGTTTTCGTCGGATACACAGATGACGCGAAGACATTAAAGGCTGCAAGACCTATGGTCAATAGTCTTGCTACTCCTATGGCACAGATGTTTACAGCCGAGAAACTCACCGTTTCTCCTGCAAAGGCTGCCATCGCAAAGCAACTCGCGGCAAAGGCTCCTGCCGCAATGAGCCAGACCTATACAGGTAACTGCCAGTATTATTCCGGCGGAAAGTGGAATGTCGCACAGCCATGGACAATGAAGACCATCTCTGCAGGTGGAGCTGACTACATGTTTGATGTCATTCCAGACCTTGCAGGTTTCGGAGCGCAGATGAGTGCTTATGCGGACGGTGTGTTTGTGCAGTATACATCAACGGACAACGGCGATGGCACAACAGCTATTTCAATTGCTCCTCAGTACATAGCATCAACAGCACAGTACGACATTTTCCTCATTGACCGCAGCAACGCCAACAAAGGAGGTGACGGTTCTATCAAGATGACTCTTGCCGCTGACGGTAAGCTCACTGTCGATAATCCTACTAATATTGTCGGATATTTCGCTACACCAATAAACACAGAGACTCCAGAGGGTGAAGAACCTCCGTTCGTAGCTGCAAATGTTGCAGGTGCTTTTGAGCAGACAGGTCTTATCACCTACTCAATCCCGGCCCCTGATACATTCGTGGCAGAGACCACATATACAGGCAAGGGTAATGATATCAGCTATGACAGGGATAATAATAAGATAGAGACTCCTGCCACTTGGGAAATGAAGATGGGCAAGAAAGACGGCGTTGCTGTCATCCGGGACCTCGTGCCAAGTGTCTCAGAAGATACAGGTGTGCCAACTGACGTGACATATACAGAAAACGGCAACACCATCACTATCCAGCCACAGAAGGTCGGCATGTATAATGCATATTACCTTTATATCTTCGACTGGGACAGCACAGACGGTTCCATCACTCTTACCAAGGATGCACAGGGACATATCATCACCCCGGAAAATCTCGCTATTGTAATAGGCGCATTCGCGACAGACGCATTCTCAGGTGTAAGTTCCAGCAATGACGATTATCTCGGCTTTTGGACACGTACAGAGAAGGTCGCATATTATGCTGAAGGACAGGAAATCCCAGTTCCTGCTCCGACAGTGATGTACGAGCCTGCATCTGTGCCTATGAGTGTTGCCATCTCTGACAAGGGCTATATTAAGAACAACAGCATCAGTTTTGTTCCTGGATATGCCGAGATAGCTTATACCAACACTACAAGCGATGTGGCTACTGCATGGTCTTGGGAAGTCTGCGACAGCGTTTTCAATGGGACGGACGATAAATATGAAGCCGGTGCAAACAAGGTGACCGGTACAGGCAGGAACTTCTCGTTCATGACAGCAGGATCGGCAACGTTCGGCAATCCGACACTCATTGCCACTAACGAAGATAAGGTATCAGCCCCTTATATATGGGCTGGAGCGGAAAGGAAAACCTATATGAATGTCGGCGGTACCATCGACAGCTATGGCGATGATGCGTCCGGCTCGTTCATGGCATCAGTTGCAGAGCGTGAAAACGGTTTCGTATCCTACACAAACTTCGGTACACCTGACAAAGCCAACAACAGCGGTATTACCTCTATCTATATGTATCAGGGCAAGCCTGCCGCTCCTCTGTATTTTACAGGTCTGAACCTCCTTGTACGCAACTTCGCTCCAAAGGCAGACTTCAACCTTACCGCACGTATCGTGGAGGCAACCCGCAGGGCCAACGGCTCTGTTTCATTCGGCAAGACTATCGCATACGTTGATGCTTCTGAGGCTGTCCAGCTCCCTGCTCCGAATGAAGCCATGTATATGCTTTATTTCAATGACATGTATGTCCTTGACGAGGACGAGATGAGCCAGACTATCGACCATATATTCATGGATAAGGAATTCGCGGTTGTCATTGACGGATGGGATAACGAGACATTCTCTGCCGACGGCATCTTCCTGGAGGACAATGAAACGGCCAACGCCAACGGATTCTACAACATGTTCTTCGAGAAGGCTACTGAACCTGGTTCTTTGTATCGTTTCAACAATATGTGGAGTCGCGTGTTCCTCGGCTTCAACGAGGCTGCTTACGGCTACCTCCATACAGCGGACAATACAGACTTCACAGCCTTTGCGGCAGGTGGTGAGGCAACAATACGTGTTGACGATGCACTGTTCTCAAGTATAAACGCCAGCAACGAACGTTCTCCACGTGTCTTCTTGAGCGACGACTGTCCTGAGTGGGTTACAGTAAGTGTTGCCAACGCCAATGAGGATGCCAAGGCATTCGACCTCAAGTTCACTTTCGCCGAGAACGATGGCGAGGCACGCAAGGCTTCATTCTACGTATGGCAGGAGGGTGCCAAGATTGATGTCACTGTAGATCAGGCAGGCTCTGTGAATACAGGCATCTCAGGCATCTCTGCCGACAACGCTTCTGCTAATGCTCCACGCTACAATGTTGCAGGTCAGCGTGTAAACGCTTCTGCAAAGGGTATCGTCATCTCCAACGGCAGGAAGCAGATTGCAAAATGATAAACGCAATGGTATAGGTTACATCCTGTACTGGAAATGATAACAGAAGGTGGCAGGCTCACAGATATGGCCTGCCGCCTTTTTTGTTGCGTACTTCCCACAGATTCCTCAGATTTCCACAGATTTTTCTGTTATGATATTTTTACGGCAATAGCCGTAATAGCCGCTATAGCCAAAATAGAAATATAGTAGCTGTTGCAATAAAAAGACCGCAAACATCACATTCTATCCGCTTATGTCTTAATCTGTGTAAATCTGTGAGATCTGTGGGACACTTACAGCCCACGGATTCCTCAGATTAGGATTCTATTCGGAAAATCTGTCACAGTGTGACACTTTTTCCGAATAGAATGTTGTCTTTTCAGAAAAAAAACGCTATATTTGCAGTCGAAAACTCTGTCACAGTGTGACATAAATTTCGATTAGCATGAAAAGGATAGAACGTAGAAAATATCTGGATGAGCTTATTTCCCTACGTGGAAACGGCATGATAAAGATAGTTACGGGTATGAGAAGATGTGGCAAGTCATATCTCCTGTTTGAACTGTTTGCTTCATGGTTGCAGCATAACGATGTGGCGGGCGACCACCTTATTATGGTTAATCTGGAAGATTATGAAAACAGGGAGATGAGAAATCCTGACAAGCTGTATTCTTATGTGAAAAGCCGCATTGTCGATGACAGCCTGTATTACATTATGTTGGATGAGATACAGATGTTGCCCCAGTTTGAGGACGTGCTCAACGGCTTCCTCCGTCTGGGCAATACTGATGTGTATGTGACGGGCAGTAATGCCAGATTTCTTTCCAAGGACATTATAACGGAATTTCGGGGACGTGGTTTTGAAGTGAGGATGTTCCCGTTAAGTTTCAGTGAATACATGTCGGCATATAATGGTTCACGGCAGGCGGCACTCAACGAGTACATGATTTATGGAGGATTGCCTCAGATCATGTCTTATAGCACGGAGGAGCAGAAGGCGAGATTCTTGAAATCGCTTTTCGACGAGACATATCTGAGAGACATCAAAGACCGTTATGATATACGGAAAGACGATGATCTGGAAGAACTTGTAAACATCATAGCCTCGGACATAGGCACTTTGACAAATCCCAACAAACTTGCAGACACTTTCAAGAGCGTGAAGAAATCGTCTATAGTCTACGATACCGTAAAGAACTATATTGATTATCTGTGTGATGCTTTCATCATAGAGAAGTCTGCCCGGTATGACATCAAGGGCAGACATTACATCAATTCGCCATTCAAATATTATTTCATGGATTTGGGATTGCGTAACGCACGCATTAATTTTCGTCAGTTGGAAAAGACGCATCTGATGGAGAACATGGTTTACAACGAACTGCGCATACGTGGCTTCAATGTAGATGTGGGTGTCGTTCCGGTAATCAGAAGGAACGGTGAGGGTAAGCAACTGCGTTCAGTGCTTGAGGTAGATTTCGTCTGTAATCAAGGCAGTCGCCGCTATTATATCCAGTCGGCATACAGAATGGAAACAGAAGAGAAGCAGAGACAAGAGCAGGCTTCGCTTATAAATGTAGATGATTCTTTCAAGAAGATAATAATTGTAGGTGAAGAGACTCCTGTGACACGAAACGAGTATGGCATTACAACCATGAGTATATACGATTTCCTTTTGTTGCCCAATTCGTTGGAGGCATGATTTGAGTCTTACGGCTGTAACGTCCCACAGATTCCTCGGATTTTTTTTGTTACGATATTTTTAAGGAAATAGCCGTAATAGCCACTATAGCCAAAATAGAAATATAGTAGCTGTTGCAATAAAAAACGCAAACACAACATTCTATTCGGAAAAAGTGTCACAGTGTGACACTTTTTCCGAATAGAAGACAGGTTCGTTTATGTCTTAATCTGTGTAAATCTGTGAGATCTGTGGGACACTTACAGCCCACGGATTCCTCAGATTTCCACAGAATTTATCGGAATTTGTGTGATATTGTCATTTTTTTAAAATATTTTTTGACAGAAAGAATAATTATCACTATCTTTGCATAAGATAAGCATAAGATAAGCTATAGCCGGAATAGCCGCTATAGCCGGAATAGAAATTATAGTAGCAACCGCATAACCGCACAACCGCATAACCGTACGTAACCGCAAAAAACAATGATAAAAAGAATCCTATCAACACTCATTTTCCTCTCCTTCATGGCGGTGGCAAAGGCCGTTCCCATGTATCCTTATCCAGTAAAGCTGTATCAGCCCGACGGCACACTGATTACCGTCATAGGCCATGGCGACGAGTACCGCAAATTCATGACCACACAGGACGGCTATACCATAGTGCGCGGCAGTGACGGCTATTTCCATTATGCTGCGCGTAAGGGCGGCAAGCTCGTGGCTACGGACATCATTACCCATGAGCCTGAGGCTCGTCTTGCCAGTGAGAAGGAGTATCTCTGTGGTGTGGAGAAATTCCTTGCCCCTGAGCTTTCCACCAATATCGTGCCGCTCAACGGCATGACACCTGCACCGGCAAAGAACGCGGTGCAACAGCCTATTGACGGCGGCTCGTTGCCCCTTGCAAGGCCTGACTTCAACCTCAAGGATTTCCGCGGTCTTCTTATCCTCGCCAACTACAGAGACTGCAAGTTCCGCATGGGTGACGAGGGCATAAAGGAAGTCTACGAAGGCCTCATGAATGCCGCAGACTATACCGGATATAATGACGGCGCGGACGGTTTCCAGCGTTGCACAGGTTCTGTGCGTGACTATTTCTATGACAATACGTATGGAGGTTTTGCGCCGCAGTTTGATATAGTCGTCGTTGACGTCGACTATTCAATGTACGACATGAACGGCACCTCCAACACCTATAATATAGCCACGGCTGCCGCACGTGCCGCAGCCGCGAAGGGCATAGACTTCTCCAAGTATGATGCCGACAATGACGGTATGGTGGACATGTTCTATATCGTCTATGCCGGACATGCCGCAAGCTATACCGGCAATGACGAGCGTCTGCTCCATCCGCATGCCACCTCTCTTGAGTGGTTTAATGTCCGCATCAACGGCAAGCGCCTTGGCCGCTACGCCTGTTCTACGGAACTGTACGGCTGGGATTGTGTCATACAGCAGGGGAACCAGACCTATGTCATGAACGACACACAGCTCAACGGTATCGGCACGATATGTCATGAGTTCTCCCATGTGCTCGGCTACAGCGACCACTACGACACTTCCTATAACGGCTATGAGCAGCCTGGCAACTGGGATGTCATGTCGGGCGGAAGCTACAACGGCCAGTATGGCAGGACTCCGGCAGGATACAACGCCTACGAACGTCTCACCGGCGGCTTCCTCGCCCCTGAGGAGATAAGCGGTATGGCAGGGGAAATCCTCACGCTGAGGTCTCTTGAGGAGGAGCAGAAGGCTTACCGCATAGCCAGTGAGCAGGACAAGGTGTTTTTCCTCATAGAGAACAGGCAGCGCACGAAATGGGACGCTGACCTTCCCGGCACGGGAATGCTCATCTGGCGTGTAGACAGCACAAGCACAGGGCCTTGGGACAACAATACCGTGAACTCAACACCGCGCCCTTATCTGAAGCTCGTGCGTGCCAACGGATGGAGGAGCGGCATGGCAAACACGCAGGCCGATGCGTTCCCGGGGACGGCAAACATTTCTGTGATAACAAACACTACCTCGCCGGCCGACCTGAAGACGTACGACGGATACAAGTCGCCTGTCGAGATACACAATATCTCTGAGAGCGGAAAGGTCATATCCTTCAAGGTCGTGGACCCTGACGAGAAGAAGGAAATCCCGGAGGGTGCGCTGTTCTACGAGAGCTTCGATGACTGCTTCGGCACAGGCGGCAACGACGGCATCTTCGGCTCTGGCATGTCGGCATCACGCTTCTTTGCCGACAATGAAGGCTGGACTACGACAAAGCCTTTCGGTGCACAGCAGTGCGCAGTCTTCGGTTCGGAGACACAGAACGGCGCTGCCATCACGCCAGCCCTCACGCTTGAGAGCGGCAAGGCGTATACCCTGACGTTCAAGGCCGCTCCGTATGACGGTGGCGGGACGGTGCTTGCCGTGGCAGTGACCAGCGGCAACGCCCTTGTCTCTGACGATGCTGTCATTGGCAGTGAGCCTGCGACATCGGTCACAGTGGAGATGGAGAGCGGCAGATGGACAGACTACAGTCTCACGCTGACAGGCAACGGCAGCCAGAAGCTCCGCTTCCGTGGCGCGACCGGTCCGGTGAAGCGTTTCTTCCTTGACGAGGTGCTCCTGACGGAGAAGGTCTCCACGGGCATCATGGCTATCCCTTCTGTGTCCGTGGACACGGCAGGCGGCACAGCGTACAACCTTTCCGGCCAGCGTGTAGGCAAGGACTGGCGCGGTATAAGGATAGTAGACGGAAAGAAGATTGTAAAATAATTATTGGCTTCGTAAAGTAATGGCTTTCAAGCTGTTACTTTAGATAAAAATAAAGGTCACACTTTGCTCGACAAAGTGTGACCTTTTGTTGTGTCAAGTGTGACCTTTTGGAGGATGAAAGGTGACGGTTGGTTTTACGGTTATGCGGTTGGAGTATTGCCACACATGTAGGGACGTACCGTGGTGCGTCCTCAGACTGCGTGAAACGCAGATTCCGGACTCACGTAAGCTATAGCCGGAACAGGTAAGACTGATATTCCGTCTGACTGCACAACCGTCTGACCGCACAACCGCAACACTCAATACTTCACCTTCTTGAAGTCCTCGAGTTTCTTGGTGTAGTAAGCCTTTACATCGCTCCATTTGTAGTATGGCCATGAGTCGGTGGCGACAGGCAGGCGCGCTTCGTTCTCGTTGCGCAGGATTTTCACGAGGATATCCTTTCCGCGGCTGTCCTTGTCGGCAGTGCCGGCCTTTGCACCCTTGCTGCGGTAGAAGACAAACTGCAGGTTGCATGCCATAGGGAATATGCGGTAGTCGCACCACTCCTGCTCTGCCAGCGTGTTGAGGTCAAGGATGTCGCGGTCTGTGTTGTCGAGCTCGAGGAGACAAGTGAGCGGCATCACCATGGTGTCGTGTCCGTAGCGCAGTGTCGCGCCGCAGTTGTCGAGCGCGAGGCAGGAGTCCGCCTCGCTGATGATATTGCTGAGGAGGTTACGCTGAGAGTAAGGCTGCAGTCCGCGGCTGTAGCTTGACGGCCCGTAGGTGAGATACCAGAAGACGTTCTTTGTCTGCCAGAGGTCGTACAGCTCCTCCAGTGTGAAGTAGTCCGTCATGTTCAGGCTGTGGCGTATCTCGGAACTCTGCACGTTCATGGCGAGCTTGAAGATATTCTGCATGAGGGCTTTCGCGTCGATGGAGTCCTTCCAGTAGGTCTCGGAGTTGAAGAGCTGCTGCATGAGACGCTCGGGATGAGTATGGTTCTCGGTGAAGGCAGTGCCTACAGAGTCCACGGCCGCCTTCTTGTACTTATACATGTCATCGGCGTTCTGGTTCATGTAGTACATGTCATGGTGCGAGGCATCATGCCTGATGTCAAGCTGCGGGTTCATGCCCTTCAGCTGCAGCAGGGCGTTCTCCATGGAGAGGATGCAGCGTATGACGATGGTCGACTTGGCGTCGATATGCGTCTTCTTTGCGAATATCTCAGGGAAGTTGCGGTACATGCGCTCGGCTATCTGCCGATGCTGCTGTGCACCCAGTTCTGTCAGTTCGCCGTCGCGTCCTGCCGCCTCGTCCTTGAGCATCCTTACCTGCTTCATGAGCGTCTTGCCTGTCGGTGTCAGCACATCGGCAGAGTCGGCATGCTGGAGCAGTCCGTATACATTGCCGTAGACAGAGCCTATATGATAGCGGCTGCCGTGCCTGCCGTAGTGGCTGAGATATACAGGTTCGTAGCCTTTCGGCGCAGGTGTCAGCGTGCCTTTCGGCGCAGGGTAAGCCACATAGTTGGAACCGGCGAGATAGGCATCGCGCTTGAAATCCTCCTTGCAGGTCTGTGCAGTGGCGATTGTGCCGAGGCCTGTCGCCTGAAGGGCGAGGAGGGAGATGAGGACAAGAGATTTGAGTTTCATATCGTTATTGTTGGTTTGTTTCTTTTGCAAAGATAATGCAATCCAAAGGCAATGGAGCTTGTTCCGATTGCTGAGATGCAGCTTATCTTCTGCAAAGTTACGAAGAAGAAACCGAAAAACCAAATTTTTTTGCGGTGATAGACAGAATAGCCGAGATAGCCGGAATAGTAGAAATAGTATCTATAGCTTCTATAGTGGCTATTACAGCTATCCAAAGACCGCCTGACCGTAAAACCGCCAAACCGCATAACCTTATCACCGACTTTTTCTCTGAAAAGGATGAAAAGTGTGCGTTATGTCAAAAAAATGTATTAACTTTGCAAAAATTTTCAGGTTATAGCATACATTTAGATATCCAAACAATATTAAACCCAAACGTATGAAGAAACAACTCAAGAAGGTGCTTGTACTTGGTTCCGGCGCCCTGAAAATCGGACAGGCAGGAGAGTTTGACTATTCAGGCTCCCAGGCATTGAAAGCACTCCGCGAAGAAGGCATCAGCTCGGTGCTCATCAATCCTAATGTCGCTACGATACAGACGAGTGAAGGTATTGCAGACAAGGTTTATTTCCTGCCTGTTGATACCTTTTTTGTTACAGAGGTGATAAAGAAGGAACGTCCTGACGGCATCTTCCTTGCCTTTGGCGGACAGACAGCACTCAACTGTGGCACGGAGCTCTACAAGAACGGTACGCTGGAGAAGTATGGCGTAGAGGTGCTCGGCACGAGTGTCGAGGCCATCATGAACACCGAGGACCGCGACCTTTTTGTCCGTGAGCTGAACAAGATAGACCTGAAAGTCCCTGTATCACAGGCCTGTGAGACCATGGAGGACGCTGTCGCCACGGCACGCAGGATAGGCTATCCTATCATGATACGCTCGGCATACGCTTTGGGAGGCCTCGGCTCCGGTGTCTGTCCGGACGAGAAGACATTCGCGGAGATTGCCGAGTCAGCCTTCACTTTCGCCCCTCAGGTGCTTGTTGAGGAGTCTCTGAAAGGTTGGAAGGAGATAGAGTTTGAGGTGATACGTGATGCCAACGACCACTGCTTCACTGTCGCTTCGATGGAGAATTTCGACCCGTTGGGCATACATACCGGCGAGTCTATCGTCGTCGCGCCTACCTGCTCGCTGACAGAGGAGCAGGTGAAGATGCTTCAGGATATTGCCGTGAAGTGCGTGCGCCATCTGAATATTGTCGGCGAGTGTAATATACAGTATGCCTTCAACGCCGAGACAAACGACTACCGTATCATAGAAATCAACGCCCGTCTCTCCCGCTCGTCGGCTCTCGCGTCCAAGGCGACAGGCTATCCGCTCGCTTTCGTGGCGGCTAAGATTGCCCTCGGATACACTCTCGACCAGATAGGTGAGATGGGAACGCCAAACTCGGCATACAAGGCTCCGGAACTTGACTACATGATATGCAAGATTCCACGCTGGGACCTCACCAAGTTTGCTGGTGTCAGCAGGAAGATAGGCTCATCCATGAAGTCCGTGGGCGAGATAATGTCCATCGGACGCTCCTTCGAGGAGATGATACAGAAGGGGCTCCGCATGATAGGTCAGGGCATGCACGGCTTCGTAGGCAATGACCACACACGCTTTGACAACCTCGATGAGGAGCTCGCCAATCCTACCGACCTCCGTGTCTTTGCCATAGCACAGGCGTTGGAGGAGGGCTATAGCATAGAGCGTATCCACGACCTGACGAAGATTGACCCATGGTTCCTTGAGCGCATGAAGAACATCGTGGACTACAAGGCTAAGCTCGAGGGCTACAATACACTGGAGGAAATTCCTGCCGATGTCATGCGACAGGCAAAGATATGGGGCTTCTCCGACTTCCAGATAGCACGCTTCGTGCTGAAGCCTCAGACGGGAAACATGGAGAAGGAGAACCTTGCTGTCCGCGCATACCGCAAGAAGCTGGGCGTGCTCCCTGCCGTAAAGCGCATAGAGACTGTGGCAAGCGAGCATCCTGAACTGACAAACTATCTCTACATGACATACGCTGTGGAGGGAAATGATGTCAATTACTACAACAACGAGAAATCGGTTGTCGTGCTCGGTTCGGGTGCTTACCGCATAGGCTCTTCCGTAGAGTTCGACTGGTGCTCGGTCAACGCCATCAATACCGCACGCAAGTTGGGCTACAAGAGTATCATGATAAACTATAATCCGGAGACTGTCTCCACGGATTATGACATGTGCGACCGCCTGTACTTTGACGAACTGTCGTTCGAGCGTGTGCTTGATGTCATAGACCTCGAGAACCCTCGCGGCGTGATTGTCTCCGTAGGCGGACAGATACCTAACAATCTGGCAATGAAACTCCACCGCCAGAGCGTGCCAATCCTCGGCACAAGCCCTGTCTCCATCGACCGTGCAGAGAACAGAGGAAAGTTCTCCGCCATGCTTGACGCCCTCGGCATAGACCAGCCACGTTGGTCGGCACTGACCTCTATGGACGATGTGCAGAAGTTTATCGACGAGGTAGGCTTCCCTGTCCTTGTCCGTCCGTCATACGTCCTCTCTGGAGCGGCGATGAATGTATGCTACGACAGCGATGAGTTGAAGCGCTTCCTTGCCGCCGCCTCTGAGGTTTCCAAGGAGTATCCTGTGGTCATTTCGCAGTTCATGACGGAGACCAACGAGATAGAGTTTGACGGTGTGGCGCAGAACGGTGAGATAGTCGAGTACGGAATCTCAGAGCATATAGAGTATGCCGGTGTGCATTCAGGCGATGCCACAATGGTATTCCCTGCACAGCAGATTACCTTTGCCACGACACGCCGCATAAAGAAGATTGCCCGCGCTATAGCCAAGGAGCTGAACATCTCAGGTCCGTTCAATATCCAGTTCCTTGCAAAGGGACGCGATGTGAAGGTCATCGAGTGTAACCTCCGTGCCTCCCGCTCGTTCCCGTTTGTATCAAAGGTGCTGAAACGCAACTTCATAGAGACGGCGACACGCATCATGCTCGATGCTCCTTATAAGCAGCCGGACAAGTCGGTGTTTGACATTGACCGTATGGGTGTCAAGGCCTCGCAGTTCTCTTTCGCACGTCTGCAGAATGCCGACCCTATCCTCGGCGTGGACATGTCCTCTACCGGCGAGGTGGGATGTATGGGCGACTCATACGAGGAGGCACTGCTCAACTCGATGATCGCCACAGGCTACAAGATTCCTTCTAAGGAAAAGGGCATCATGCTGTCGAGTGGAGGCGCGAAGGAGAAGGCTTCTCTCCTTGATGCCGCACAGGCTCTGGACAAGGCAGGCTATGCGGTCTATGCCACAGAGGGCACAGCAAGGTATCTCAACGAGAACGGTGTGAAAGCCACTGCTGTAGGATGGCCTGACGAAGACTCTCATATAGCGAATGTGATGGACATGATACACGACCATAAGTTTGACCTTATAGTCAATATCCCTAAGAACCATTCGAAGCGTGAGCTCACCAACGGCTATAAGATACGCCGCGGTGCGATAGACCACAACATACCGCTGATAACCAATGCACGTCTTGCGTCTGCATTCATTGAGGCCTTCTGCGAAAGACAGCTCGACAGTCTGCAGATAAAGAGCTGGCAGGAGTACGAATAATCTGCCGTACAATAGATTAAGAAAAGACAGGTGCGACAGCCATGACGGTCACTTTTGCTTTTGTGGCTCTGTACTGGCTGATGCATCTGTCTTCTTGCGTTCAAGTAATATATATAATGTATCATTTGCCGTGGTGCGCCATTTCCCTTCAAGAATATGCACCATAAGCCTAAAGAAACCATATCAATGAAAAGCCTGAAACCAAGACCGTGGCTTCTGCCACAGCCTGTTCTGATACTCGGAACGTATGACAAGGACGGCAACCCCAATGCCATGAACGCCGCCTGGGGAGGCACATGGGATGCCAACGAAGTGATGATTTCGCTCGGAAGCCATGCTACAACCGATAATCTCGGTGTCTGCGGCGACTTCACTATAGCTTTCGCCACAGAGGAGACGATGAATGCCGCCGATTTCGTGGGTATCGTCTCGGCGCGTAAAGATTCGCGGAAGATGGAGAAGACCGGGTGGACAGCCGTCAAGGCGGAACATGTCAATGCTCCTGTATACACGGCTTTTCCGATGACGCTGGAGTGTCGTGTCAAGACCAAGATGGACGAGACGGAGACAGGATGCTATGTCATTGCCGAGATAGTGAACATCCTCTGCGACGAGCAGTTCCTTGCCGAGGACGGCAAGCCTGATGTGGAGAGGATGAAGCTCATCACCTTTGATCCTGTACACAACGGATACATAGCTCTCGGCAGCCGTGTAGGCAACGCCTTCTCCGACGGCAACAGCCTCAGATGATGACGGCATCACAGCTTTGAAGCGCCATGGCCTGTGCCTTATGCGGTATGGGCTCAATATCTTCATGACATGGCGAAATGCTGTAAGTCACCACAATAAGTAAGAGTTTCTCACGTTATACTCATGAGTATAATCAAATAATATCATCATGAAACGATTACTTATGTCATTTGCAGCAGGGCTGATAAGCCTCTGTTCCTTTGCCCAGTCCTTTGATTATGGTGTGACGGCAGGCCTCTCTGTGTCATGTCCGCGACATGCGGGGACACATGTCGGCTTCGATGTCGGCATGAAAGGCGAGTTTGCATTGAGCGAAAACGACAATTATCCCTATATAGGCACCGGACTGTCCCTCAGGTCAAGAGGCTGGAAGGAAGATGTTTATACCGAAGCAGACATGGAAAGGCCTGTTGACTGGAAATGGAATCTCAATTATCTGGAGCTTCCTGTGCTTGTCGGATACAGGCTCACAGCCTCCGACCGTGCGGCATATACGGTAGAGATAGGTCCGTATATCGCCTGCGGACTGTGGGGAAGCGCCAAGATAGACGGCTTTGAAGACATGGACGATACCAAGGTTTTCTCCGACGGGACATGTCGCCGCCTTGACTACGGCCTGAAGTTCAATGTCGGATATGAATACGACAGATGGCAATTCCAGATAGGTGTAAGCGGCAGCATGCAGAAGCCTCTCAAGACAACTGTCGAGACAATGAACAATCCCCGTGACATCTCTGTAGCCCTGAGGCTCACTTATATGCTCTCGCGATAAGTCATAACGCCATACATATTGATAGGGTAGGCCCTTGCTGTAACAGCCTATGGCACATCTGCCCCTTTGGCTTGATGTGGAAAATGGTGTATCGCCATTTCACGCCGTTACGGACGCACCGCGGTACGTCACTGTAATGCACGCAATATTCCGGTAGCTATATGGCCGATGGCTGTGTATCTCCCTATTTCCAAACATGGCATTCCGCCACAAGTGTAGGGACGTACCGTGGTGCGTCCGACATGCGTGAAACGCATAGTAGCCCTTTGGCGGGCTGGTAGCATAGTCTGTAGGCCACATCCTGTGATACACGGTGTCTCACGCCGTTACGGACATGTCACTGTACATCCCTGCAATGTACGCAATATTCCCACAACCTACAACCCACAACCAATAACCTACAACTCAATAACCCATAATCATCCAACCTCATAACCATAAAGAAAACATGACAAGAAAAGCGGCATTATACCTGTTTATATTGTTTTTCCACATGTCATCTGTCATCGCGCAGGTGACATTCAAGCCTTCCCTGAAGCAGATTTCCGCCGACGAGATAGCTATAACCTTCTCGGGAACAATCTCTGGAGGGTGGCATGTCTATGCTCCGGAAGAGAAGAACGGCCCTATTCCTGCGACGTTCAATGTAGAGAAGATAGAGGGTCTCAAGGTCTCTGGCGGACTGAAAGCCGACAAAGCTCCTGTGCGCAAGTACGAGGAGATGTTCGGTGCCACTGTCTCGTATTACGAAAACGCCGTGACCTTCACACAGAAACTGAAGATTACCGCCAAGAACTACAAGATACAGGGCTATCTTGAATACGGCGCATGCAGTGACCAAAGCTGCACACCTCCTACCAGTGTTGACTTCTCCTTCCTCGGGACGGTGAAGGAGAGTGGCGCAAAAGCTGCTGAAAAAGCCGAATGTGAAGGAGAAACAGCTGCCGAATCGTCCGTCGAGGAGACAGCCGTCGTGACGGACACTGCCACCGCAGACACCTCTGCGGTTGCCGCAATGTCAGCCGAAGGGCTTTGGACACCGGTCGTAAAGGAGCTTGCCGCGTTCAAGAACGGCGACGTTACGGGAAACGCAGGAGAAGGCTCACTGCTGACAATCTTCATCCTCGGCGTGCTGGGAGGCTTCATAGCCTTGCTGACACCGTGCGTATGGCCTATCATACCTATGACGGTGAGCTTCTTCCTGAAGCGTGCCAAGGACGACAAGCGCAAGGGCATCCGCGACGCATTCACATACGGACTGTCGATAATCGTCATATATCTTGTCCTCGGACTTGCCGTGACACTGCTGTTCGGTGCTTCTGCGCTCAACGCTCTCTCCACGAATGCCGTGTTCAACATCTTATTCTTCCTGCTCCTGGTAGTCTTCGGAGCCTCTTTCCTTGGAGGATTCGAGATAGTATTGCCGTCAAGCTGGACCAATGCCGTGGACAGCAAGGCATCCTCGACGACAGGACTGCTGAGCATATTCCTCATGGCGTTCACCCTCGCCCTTGTCAGCTTCTCGTGTACAGGTCCTATCATCGGGTTCCTGCTCGTGGAGATGGGCACATCGGGCAATATCACAGGTCCTGCCGTGGGCATGCTGGGCTTCGCCATAGCCCTCGCACTTCCGTTCACGCTCTTTGCCATATTCCCGACATGGCTGAAGAGCGCGCCGAAGTCGGGCAACTGGATGAACAACGTGAAAGTGACGCTCGGATTCATCGAACTGGCATTCTCACTGAAGTTCCTTAGCGTTGCCGACCTCGCATACGGTTGGCATATCCTCGACCGTGAAGTGTTCCTCTCGCTGTGGATCGTGCTGTTCTTCCTCCTCGGCTGTTACCTTATCGGCTGGATAAGATTCCCGCATGACGAGGACGAGTGGGACGAGATGGGCGAGAAGATCATCAACCGCCGCACTCCCGTGACACGTTTCTTCATGGCTCTGTGCTCCTTCGCCTTTGCCGTGTATATGATACCAGGCCTTTGGGGCGCACCGTGCAAGGCCGTATCGGCGTTTGCCCCTCCTGTCTCCACACAGGATTTCAACCTTGCCGCGAGCGAGACAATTGAGGCTGACTACAAAGACTACGAGGCAGGCATGGAGGAGGCGCGCCGTCAGGGCAAACCTGTCATGATAGATTTCACGGGCTTCGGCTGTGTCAACTGCCGCAAGATGGAGGCCGCCGTATGGACAGACGAGGGCGTGAAGTCCATGATTACCGACGACTATGTGCTGATACAGCTCTTCGTGGACGACAAGACGCCGTTGCCGGAGCCTATAGAGGTCATCGAGAACGGCACACCGCGCAAGCTCCGCACGGTAGGAGACAAGTGGAGCTACTTCCAGCGCACCAAGTTCGGCAGCAATACACAGCCGTTCTATGTCCTTCTCGACAATGACGGAAAGCCGCTCAATGCCGCATATTCATACAACGAGGACATCCAGCGCTATAAGGACTTCCTCTCGGCAGGTCTGCGCAATTACAAGCGATAACCTGCTTTGTGACGTTGCCTCCCATGGCATCCTTCTACACGAAGACACACGCCGTACAGAAGTGTTCCGCTTCCGTACGGCGTGTGTCTTTTTATATTCATCAATGTGTCTGTAGCGTCTTTTTTCCCACAAGGCATGGTTATCGCCTCGGGAAAGTCTGCGCGCTCAGTCCGTGAGCTTGTTGAGGACAACGAGAAACAATATAGCGCCCACGACCGACGCTATCCAGGGGCAGGACAGATGCCATGACATGCCGAGATATCCGAACAGCCAGTCAGCCACCATTCCTCCGATGATGCCTATGACAAGATTTGTAAGGCAGCCCTTGCCTTCGCCTTTCGTGATGCGTGCCGCGATGTATCCTGCTATCGCGCCGCTGATGAATCCTGTAAACATGATGGTAATAAAATTAAAGGATATGATATTTTACAAAGCAAGCCTCAAGTTCTTATATGTATAAACCCTGTCCTTTTTGGTTGTTTTCGCCTTGCCCCTTAGTCGCATAGCCCACCATGCTCCTTTGATACAAGACGAAAACATCTCAAAGACAACAGTACTTTATACTATATATTAATCTCGGTGACTTACTTATATGTATTTTTGTGAGCAGCCAAAACTGGATGATAATATGCATAACAGCCTTGCATCAGTATTGACAGCCTGTTTGTTTTACTGTGTTTCCGCCACATTGCCTGGCGCCGACGGGCATGAGAGGATATGCCTCAGAACATTGTCCTGCGGGCAAACTCCCATATTATTATGCCTGCGGTGACGGAGACATTGAGGGAATGCTTGGTGCCGAACTGCGGTATCTCTATACATCCGTCACAGAGGTCTATGGCTTCCTGATGCACGCCATGGACCTCATTGCCGAGAATCACGGCGTATCCCTTTTCCTTGCCGTCGGAGGCAAGGGCGGAGTCTATGGCGTCAAGCATGGTAGACCCCTCACACTGCTCTACGGCAAAGACCTTGTAGCCCTCGCCATGCAGCTGTTTCACGGCGTCCGTCACCGATGGGAAATGTGTCCAGCTGACGCTCTCCTCCGCGCCGAGGGCGGTCTTGTGTATCTCGTTTTGTGGAGGAGTGGCGGTTATGCCACAAAGGAAAAGCCTCTCGGCACGGAATGCATCGCAGGTACGGAAGACGCTCCCGACATTGTGCATTGACCGCACATCATCGAGAACAACGACAAGCGGCATCTTCTCCGCCTTGCGGAATTCCTCCACGGAGATGCGTTTCATCTCCATCGTCTTCAGTTTTCTTATCATGGTTGCTGCGGTTATGAGGTTTTGGATTATGAGGTTTTGGGGCGTGGGTTGTTGGTCACTGGTTTTGGGTTGCCGGATTATTGATTATCGGTTGCCGGAATATTGCGTAAACCCGTGGGCATACCGTAGTGATATTCTCCACTTGTGCGCGTCCTGCAGGGGCAAAGGTACGGAAAAAAATCGGTATTCCCGACATCACGGCAGTATTTTTTCAAAAACTCATATCATGTTCCGTGCTTGAGGGCATAGCCATCCGTCCGCCTGACGATGAGGCTTTGCCTGCACGAGACTGACCCTCTGCCATTATAAACTTTATGTTTGGCATGGCAGAGGGTGACCTTTTGTCTCATGAACGGTCACCTTTCACCGTGCGGAAGGTGACGGTTTGCAAGGTGAAAGGTCACCTTTTGTTTTCCCATTTGTAAATCATTGTTTTTCAGTATGTACAGCTCCGCTTTGTTGCTGGCGGCATGACTTGTGCTGTGGTGGCAGGATGATAGGGCAAAGTTTCAGCCGTTCATCATGACGGGCATGGGCGAAAGGCTGTCTGATGTGGAAATAATGGGTGGAAAACCGATATAAAAGGCGGAATTTTGTACATAATCTTGGAAAATTCAAGATTTTTTGCGAAATTTGCATAAGGCAAGCTGCACCTCATCAATCATGAGCAATCTCCATTGCATTCGGTTTGCATTGCCTTTGCATAAGGCAAGCTGCACCTCATCAATCATGAGCAATCTCCATTGCATTCGGTTTGCATTGCCTTTGCATAAGG
>JAIDEM010000154.1:21765-27131 GCA_029054825.1 Prevotella sp.
CAAGCTGCACCTCATCAATCATGAGCAAGCTCCATTGCATTCGGTTTGCATTGCCTTTGCATAAGGCAAGCTGCACCTCAGCAATCATGAGCAAGCTCCATTGCATTCGGTTTGCATTGCCTTTGCATAAGGCTCGGTACACCTCAGCAACGGAGGGCTGAAGATGTGACGTGCGATATGTACGCCAAACGCAAAGTCTTTCCTCTGAAGACGGACCAAACAAAAATACTAATACTTAGCAATGACCAAACGACTGAACATCTTTATTCTCGGCATGGCAATGACATTGTCCGCCACAGCCCAGACGAAGTATCCGTACCAGGATTTCAACCTCTCTCCTGAGCAGCGTGCCGAAGACCTTGTAGGCCGGCTGACGCTGGAGGAGAAGGCACGCCTCATGATTGATGTCTCCGACCCTGTGGAGCGGCTCGGCATACCGCAGTTCCAGTGGTGGAACGAGGCGCTGCACGGCGTGGCGAGAAACGGCTATGCCACGGTGTTCCCTATCACCATGGGCATGGCGGCGTCATGGGACGATGCACTGCTCTTCCGCTGTTTCGATGCCGCCAGCGACGAGGCGCGCATAAGATACCGTCAGGCAAGGGCATCGGGACAGATAAACCGCTATCAGGGACTCTCATACTGGACTCCGAATATCAATATCTTCCGTGACCCGCGGTGGGGACGCGGACAGGAGACCTACGGCGAGGACCCGTATCTTACGGCACGCATGGGGCTCGCTGTGGTGCGCGGTCTCGAGGGTCCGAAGGATTCCAAGTATAAGAAACTCCTTGCCTGCGCCAAGCACTATGCCGTGCATTCGGGACCGGAATGGAACCGACATACGTTCAATATCGAGGACCTTCCTGAGCGTGACCTGTGGGAGACATATCTCCCGGCTTTCAAATCGCTGGTGCAGGAGGGTGACGTAACGCAGGTGATGTGTGGCTATCAGCGCATCGACAGCCAGCCGTGCTGTGCGCAGACACGCTACCTGCAGCAGATTCTCCGTGGCGAATGGGGCTTCAAGGGCATAGTCGTCGCCGACTGCGGCGCTGTCCGCGACTTCCACATGAAGGGGCGTCATGAATATACCACGACACCAGAGGAGTCGGTAGGCAAGGCCGTCCTTGCCGGAACGGATGCCGACTGCGGTTCTGTCTATAAGTCCATCCCTGCGGCAGTGAAGGCTGGCGAGGTGAGCGAGCGTGATATCGATACATCCCTGAAACGCCTGCTCATAGGACGTTTCCGCCTCGGCGAGATGGACCCTGACAGCCTTGTGCCATGGATGCAGATACCTGAGGAGAGGCTCTGCTCCAAGGCTCACAGCGACCTCGCATACAAGATGGCGCAGGAGTCCATGGTACTGCTGCAGAACAGGAACGGGATGCTCCCTCTTCCGAAAGACGATGTGAAGATAGCCGTCATAGGTCCTAATGCCACAGACAGTGTCATGCAGTGGGGAAACTACAACGGTTATCCTGTGCATACAGTGACAGTCCTTGACGGTATAAAGGCGAAGGCTGGGAAGAATGCTTCCGTGAGATACATCAACGGTAGCGGGCATACGGGCAATACCTTGAACATCAGTCATTTCAAGGAACTCTTCACGCGCTCTGGAAAGGCTGGCATGGAGGCTGTATACTGGAACAACAAGGAACAGAGCGGTGCTCCGTCTGCCACTGCCATATACACCAATCCCATACATCTCGACAACGGAGGCAATACTGTCTTCGCTCCTGGAGTGGAGCTTGAGAACTTCTCCGCTACATACACCACGGTCTTCAAGCCTGCAGAGGACTGCACAGTGACTCTTGATGTGAAGGCCGATGACGGATGCCGTGTCATTGTGGACGGTGATACCGTGTACAACAAGTTCCGCACGGCTCACGGAATGCAGACCGTACGCCGCGAGCTGAAGGCTGTTGCAGGCAAGACTTATGACATACAGGTAGACTATCTGCAGGTCAGCGGCATGGCGCATTTCGAGTTTGATATATACCATAAGCTGGAAATGTCACAGGACCGGATTCTCGCGCAGACGGCAGACGCCGATGTGGTGGTCTTTGTCGGCGGCATATCTCCTCGCCTCGAAGGCGAGGAGATGAAGGTCTCCGCTTACGGATTCAAGGGCGGCGACCGTACCGACATACAGCTTCCGCAGTGTCAGCGCGACCTTATCAAGGCAATCAGCGACAGCGGAAAGAGGATAGTCTACGTCAACTGCTCCGGTTCGGCGATGGCTCTCGTACCTGAGACAGAGTCCTGCGATGCCATCATCCAGGCATGGTATCCCGGTGAGCGTGGCGGTGAGGCTGTTGCCGATGTGCTCTTCGGCGACTATAACCCTTCGGGCAAGCTCCCTGTAACGTTCTACAGGAGTGTGGAAGACCTGCCGGACTTCCTCGACTACAAGATGTCCGGGCGTACATACCGCTACTTCCGCGGCACTCCGCTGTGGGCTTTCGGCTACGGACTGAGCTATACGCAGTTCAAGTTCGGCAAGCCTCGCTACAAGAACGGAAGGCTCTCTGTCACGGTAGAGAATGCCGGCGACCGCGCCGGTGACGAGGTTGTGCAGGTCTATGTGAGACGTATTGACGACACAGACGGTCCGATAAAGACGCTCAAGGCTTTCCGACGCGTTTCCGTGGAGGCAGGTGCAAAGGCGGATGTCGTGATAGATATGCCGCGTGATGCCTTCGAGTGCTGGGACAAGGAGACGAACACCATGCGTGTGCTCCAGGGCAAGTATGAGTTGATGGTAGGCAACAGTTCGAGGGCAGAAGACCTTCAGACACTGAAAGTCACTGTGAAATAGTCACAAAACCACATCTTAGGTGGAAAAACGAAAGAACAAAACCACCACATAAAATCTCACCACAAATGTAGGGACGTACCGTGGTGCGTCTGCCATGCGTAAAACGCATATCATTAGGTATGTCTTTTGCCATATGGTAGCAGGTTGCAGCTTCATTCTCGGTGTTTCACGCCGTTTTCAGACGCACCACGCTATGTCCCTACATTTTACGCATTTTGGGCAAATCTTGAAACAGAAAGGGCATGTGGAAAAATGACATCACGGATTTATGAAATAGATGACTTGCATGGACTTCGGGAATATCTGTCGTCATTTCAGGATATTCTCAAAGTCAGGGAATGTTTGTTTTCCGAATTTCTCAAATACGCCCGATACGGGAATGCGACGGAGTGGAATATGGCCGTAAGGCTCTGCGAGTGTCTTGCCATTGTCGGTTGGGGAGACAAGGAACCTCTTGAGGCAATAAAAGGCAGCTATTTCAACGGTAATCCCAACACATTTTTTGTAAACAGGAACACAGAGATTCGTTTTCGGGATGCTGTGTGGTCAAGCAGGAAAGAGGGCATAGCTATCGATTTCGGGCTGTCATCTTTCCATGAAAGCCCTGATGCCATGGTTGTGAAGGATATGCTTCCAAGCAGAGGTATAGGTGAAATACAGGCGGAAAAACTGAAAAGCCAGCGTAACTGGATACCTAAAAATCCGATATGTATTACACGTGGCATTGCAAATTGCTATGAAAACTCGAAAGCTGTTATAGAGAGTATGGAAAAAGAGCTGAGACAGGAACTGAATCATCGTATGCGCCCGGAACTGTACGGCAACGCAATCAATCGGATTATACTGGATTGTTCTTTCAGCTTTTACGACAATTATCATTGTAAAACCAATTATATCATTGCCGATGAGGCGCGGAAACTGAAACAGAAAGATTTCTATCCGGCTCTGCTTGAGATGTTCTCGGAGAAAGAAATTGAGGATAATGGCTATTATCTGCGAAACCGCTTCAGCTACGGTCCGTTCAGGGGTGACACGGGAACGACGCGTATAGGTATTGTGTTTGAGAAAGAGTTCAGCGATTTTCCTCCACACCGACAAAAACAAGTGTTGAGTGAATACCTCGTCCATGCTGTGCGTCAGTGTGCGAAACGTCTGTACAGAAAAGTCGATTATGATTTCGAACTGATGGTTGAGGATTTTTCAGTTATCTTGCAAGAATGGTGCGGGAAAGGAATAAACGGTTGATGGAAATATCTGTATTGCCCCACCATGCTTCGGGATAGATGACAGGTGGGATTGAATGATTTGGCAAACTGCCCGTTCGTGCGGGTGAGCAGCAGGTGATATAAGTATATGGCTGTAGTACAGGCTGTGGTTATTCCCTGAGTTTTAGAAGTTGTATCCGAGACTGATTGCCCAGCTTCTGTTCTTTGCCTTAAAGCCACCTACATTGATAAATCCTGAAGGTCCTGTAATTATGGATGCATTTTTCTGAGTATCGATTAGACCAAGGTCATAGGCGACGCCGATGTAATAATGCTTGTAGACTATGAAGCCTGCTCCAAACTGCAAGCCGACGTCGAAACGGTTGTAATTCTCAGTCACCTCTCCTTCACGGTAGAAGACATCGTTCTCAATGCTTGCATGGCCGTCAGGAGACCTCAACTCTGCTTTTCCGCCAAGTCCATGAGCGATGTACGGACCGGCATTCAGCTGGAGTAGCATGGCGTCGCTCAGCTTCAGACGGCAGGAAGCAAGGACAGGGATTTCGATATACAGAGGCTTGCAAGTGAGCTTGTTGTTCTTTGCATCCGTCATCTTGAACCCCTTGTTCTGCAGGAACAGACCGGTCTCTATGTAAAAGTTGCGCGCCATGGGGATATCTGCGATGACACCTATATGGAATGTCATACGATTGTCGGGCGAAACGCTCGTGCTGCCGACTTTAATGCTTTGGTTAGCCAGCGTGAGACCTGCACGGATACCGAAGATTGTACTTAGCTCGCTCTTGCCTTTTGATGAGGAAGAGGAAGAAGAGGAACTTGTGTTTTGTGCTGATACAGACAGGGAAAGGATGGCACAAGCCATGATGATGAAAAGCTTTTTCACAGTTCAGAGTTTTTTCTGTTTGTATAATTAAAAAGATAAGTACACATAAGTACGCAGTCTCAGGACAGCTGAGATGAGGCGTAGCTTAGCTTATGCAAAGGTATGTAAATTTTCTTAATAAACGAACAATTCTTTTACATTTTTTTATTATTGCAGGGAAATATATGGATTATATGCATGGAATGTATGTTTTCAGACGACATTATTGGAGAGAAAATCCAAAACTTTTGCCACAAATGGTCAGAAATTGAATTATTATTTGTATCTTTGCATGCTGTAAGAAACAAATTTTATATCATAATGACAGAAATTATACAAAAAAAACTAAGTGACTCTCCGGCTATGCGCTGGACAGCCCTTGTACTCATCGCGTCGATGATGTTCTTCGGCTACATGTTCGTCGACGTGATGTCTCCTATCCAGGCCCTTATGG
>JAIDEM010000155.1 GCA_029054825.1 Prevotella sp.
ATTGCAAAGGTACACTATTTATATGGAATAAGCACCGCAGAAAGCTGTTTTTTGTGTTTTTTTATGTAATGATTATAGAAAAATATAGGTTTTCGAAAAAAAATCCGCAAAAAGTTTGGAGAATTCAGAAAAACTCCGTACCTTTGCACTCGCATTTGAGAAATCACTTGCAAGCTTCAAGGGTGAAGCTAAGAAAATTGGGGTATGGTGTAATGGTAACACTGCAGATTCTGGTCCTGCCTTTTCTGGTTCGAGTCCGGATACCCCAACAAAGAAAACCAAGAGTCATATGATTCTTGGTTTTCTTTTTATATATACATATCATGGCTGATTATATATAACTGCAGGTTTAATTGTAAAATGGTGAGGCACCCGATAAATATGGTAGGCAGAACATGGTGCAAAGCGTTACGCTCTCAGACCACACATACTACAAACGAACAACGGGCAGACAAATAAGTTTGTGACATTCCATACTGATGCATACAGTATGCACGCTTAATCACAAACTCATTTGTCTGCCCATACAATATGCGCAAGGCAGAGAGTTTACAAAACAAAGGCACGTCCGGCAGCTATCTGCCCCAGGTCCATCAAGAACCAGGAGTCATATCTTAAAAAGATATCGCGGACTCCAGTGCAAGTCTCATCATTTCACGGAAAGAGTTCTGACGGTCTTCGGCAGAGAGCACCTCATTAGTGCAGAAAGAATCCGAGATGGTGAGTATGCAGGCAGCACGCTTGTTGAGCATGTTTGCATTGTGGAAGAGAGCGAAACTCTCCATTTCCACACACTCTGTACCCGTCTGTTCGCGTATATCCTGCCAACCGCCGACGTTTGGTGCGGTATAGAAAGCGTCACTCGAATGTACTACAGCCTTCTTGCAGTTGATGCCGAGAATCTCGGCCGTCTCCATGATCTTTGCATTAAGCTCTGCGCTCGGGTACATGGTCTTGTCCATCACACCGCTTGTCTTCTGTGCAAAAGTAGAGTCACTGTACGCCCTGTCGGCAAGAACGACATCGCGGACGTCAAGCCTCTCTACATACGAGCCTGCAGAACCGATACGCACAATATTCTCCACGCCGTAATACTGGTACAGCTCATAAGAATATATGCCTATCGAAGGCATTCCCATTCCCGAAGCCATTACAGACACAGGGACGCCCTTATACGTACCTGTATAGCCAAGTATATTACGTACTTCATTGACAAGACGAGGATTCTCAAGGAATTCCTCTGCAATAAACTTTGACCTAAGTGGATCGCCAGGCATGAGCACTGTCTTGGCGAAATCGCCCATCTGGGCACCATTGTGAGGCGTCATAATCTTCAATATTTAAGGTTAGACATTATTATATACATTCATATCCATGGACTATCCCATGTATATGAATCATCATCATCATTATTTCGTACACGGAGAGAGTATCCTATACAATTCGTTACGGAACTCATCCATGGAATGAAAGAGCAGGTCTGCACCTTCCTTCAACAGCATCTCGTCGGGCAGAGGACCTGTATTAACAGCGACCGTAAAGGCTCCTGCGGCGACACCTGCCCTTACTCCAAGCGGCGCATTCTCCACAACGACAGTCTCCCACGGCATGGTTCCTGCAAGCTGCATACCTTTCAGATAAGGGTCAGGAGCAGGTTTCCCCTTCTTTATGTTCAGCGCAGTGACAAAGATATTCTCGTTTACGAGTCCTTTGTAGTCAGACTTCACACGCTCAAGCAGAGACAGCTGTCCGCTGCCTGTAACGACACCGATATCCAAGCCGCTACGGCGCATATCCTGCTGGAGGGCGTATGTGCCTGTCATCATCATGGCAACAGGACACGCCGAATAACAGTCAGACTTGACACGGTACATATCAGCCGACTCATCGTCTGATATTTCCCTGCCCCATTGCTTTCCTGCGACAATCTTTATCGTCTCGAATCCGCGCATGCCTTCAAAGGCATAAGCATCCTCCTCACTCATGTCGAGACCGTAGCTCGCCATGGACTCACGCCACGCCTTGGCATGATTGGGCATCGAGTCGTAAAGCACGCCGTCCATATCGAACAGCGCCACCTTCGGCCGGAACTCATTATACCCGTGTTTTAAAAGATATGCTACTTTTGCTTTCTTCATATTCGGATTGCAAAAGTAGCATATTTTTTCCGATTCTCCAAATTTTGCCATGCAATAATTCACGGCATCCGGGAAAATCACTTGGCAAGATACTTCCTGCCGTTCCTTATAAGCACGCCTTTTGAGCATGAAGAGGCACGCTGTCCGGAAACAGTCCACGACGCACCGTCAGCGGATACATTCACGTCATTGCCTACAGCATCTATCGCTGTGGTGACGTAGACACCAGTATGCTCGTAAGCTATCTCAAACGGCATGCTTCCATACTTGAAAGTCAGGATGATATGGAATGTCTTGTCTTTATGCACATATTCCGCAGACACCTTTCCATTCACAGCCTTGCTCATACCATCTGTACCGACAGCTGTGGCAGTGAAATCCTGCTCCTCCCATTTGGAAACCATCGTCGACATATCCATCTTCCACTGTGCATCAGTTATGGTAAACGAACTGACCGTTACGCCCATTGCCGTATAGGTCATTGTTGGAAGAGTGATACTTGACAGGCCTTCCGAGCCTAAAGCCACTGCAACTACATCACCCTTCTGTACAGTCTTTGGCAAATCAGACATTGCCGGGAGCCAGAAGCTGCCGTCTCCGACAAACTCGAGCCTGCCCGGCATCTGTGCTGAAACATGGACTGTAGCCGCAAGGGCAACGATAAACATTAGAATCTTTTTCATATACAAAAACATTTCAGTTGATTTTCCGGATGCAAAGTTACTACAAAAAAGTGAAATGCGGAAAGATATAGTGATAGAATTGAGTTACAAGGGTTTTGGTTGAAGTG
>JAIDEM010000156.1 GCA_029054825.1 Prevotella sp.
CCTCGGCAGCGTTCAATATGGTATTCAAGGACAAGTGGAATGTCGGCATAGGAGTGCAGTATATGGGATACGGTTCCATGCAGTACAGGGACGAGAACAACAACGACCTCGGCACTTTCTCGGCAACCGACATAGCGCTGAGCGGCACGTTGGGATATGAACTCATGGAGAATCTCGCCGGAGGCATCTCTGCAAAGATGGTATACGGCAAGATAGCATCGTACACATCGCTTGCCGTCGCTGTCGACCTTGGACTCAATTACTATCTTCCTGAATCGGAATGGTCGTTCGGTCTTGTGGTGAAGAACCTCGGCGGACAGGTCAAGGCGTACGACAGCAACTACGAGAGAATGCCTCTTGATGTCCAGCTTGGCGTAAGCAAACAACTCGGCACATCACCATTAAGACTATCTTTAACATTGGTTGACCTAAACCATCTTAACTACAAATTTACCAACCACTTAACATTTGGTGTAGAGGGACTGCTCTCCGACCAGTTTTACATTGCCGGAGGATACAGTTTCCGCCGTGCCGACGAGATGAAGACAGTAGACAGCGAGGGTAATTCCTCTGCACATTCAGCGGGACTTTCCATAGGAGCAGGCATCAATCTTGACCGCTTCAAGCTGAATGTATCTTACGCGAAATATCACGTCTCGTCATCAAGCCTTGTCGCAAACATCGCCTTCACATTATAAGAACAACACATAAAACTACAAATTCAAATGAAGAAAATCACCATAGCCATAGACGGCCACTCGTCGTGTGGCAAGAGCACGATGGCAAAACAGCTCGCAAAACAGCTCGGATACATCTATGTAGACACAGGCGCAATGTACCGTGCCGTGACCTTGTACGCCATGCGCAACGGACTGATAACCGAAGACAACAATGTCGACAGTGACGGTCTGCGCAGCCGAATGTCACAGATAGCAATATCATTCAAGTTCAACGAAACGACAGGACGCCCCGATACATATCTCAACGGAGAGCGTGTGGAGGATGAAATCCGCGGCATAGAGGTCAGCAACCATGTCTCTCCAATAGCGGCAATACCATTTGTCAGGAGGGCGATGGTCGACATGCAACGGGAGATGGGCAAGGAAAAAGGTATCGTCATGGACGGCAGGGACATCGGCACAACGGTATTTCCAGATGCCGAACTGAAGGTTTTCGTCACAGCATCGGCAGAAGTGCGCGCAAAGCGCAGATACGACGAACTGTCACAGAAGGGTATGCCTGCCGACTACGAGGCAATCCTCAAGAACGTGCAGGAACGCGACTATATCGACTCACACCGTGAGGTCTCTCCCCTACGTCCTGCAGAAGACGCTGTCATTCTTGACAACAGCGACATGACAATACCTGAGCAGCAGGAGTGGCTCCTCTCAAAAGCCAAGGCAATGCTCTGACCGAGAGGTCCTGCATCTCCGACATAGCAATTTCCAAACATGTACATCAGAGACTCCTGCGTACATATTAGAGCTACAAACTACATTGATTACACAAATAAGTCCATGGCGCTTGAAGAATAAACGTCATGGACTTATTGCATATACGAAAGAGGATAAATCGTGCAATGCATCTACTTACGCAATTACAGGAAACAGGTTGACATACACACATATATACAAAACAATAAATGTTTTCATAGAGTAAGTAATCACACTAATAAAGACTGACATGGCAAAAGGTAACCCTTTCCGACATGAAAGGTAACCTTTGGAAAACCAACTCATATAGGATCATGAGCCACACAATTATTCCTGACCAGGATGCCTGTAATGCCTGACACATTAAAAGTATAAAACATGCAGCTACAAACCTTGTAAATAGGTCTTTTTACAATTTTTTCATGAAATACTATTGATAATATTTGGTTATATTCAAAAAAAAATATAATTTTGCAAGAAATATGAACATCACTGATTATTCTAAATAATTTTCTTAATATAACAAAATGAAAAAGAGTCTATTCCTTGCTGCCCTTGGTTTATTTTCAATTGCAGCTAATGCACAAACTGAAGAACACGGCTTCTACAGCAACAAGTTTTTTGACAACTGGTACATAGGTCTTAACGGAGGTGCCGCAACAAAGACAACACATCAGCCTGACAAGATCAGCATCAACTGGAATGCCGGTCTCCGCGTAGGCAAATGGCTGACTCCATCTTTCGGTCTCGCTGCTGAAGGAAACTTCTACTTCTCTACCAAAGCTAATGGTATGAGTGTCGGTCAGTGGATAAACGAGAACTATGGCGAGAACCTTGAAAAAGAGAATACACGCTACTGGACAGCTGGATTATTGGCAACACTGAATATCAACAACTGCTTCTGGGGATACCCTGGCCAGCCACGCAAATTTGAGGCTATTCTTGTTACAGGACTTTACTGGGGACAGAATACAACAACCAATCACACTATCAAGAATATGCTGAACCACAAGGTTGGTTGCGATTTCACTTACAATTTTGGCAAGAAGCGTGAGTGGGCTGTATATGCAGAGCCTGCAATCATTTTCAACATCGCCGGAGTACGATCAGATGAATACTCTTTGGGGCAGCAGAGTGTACAATACAACAGTAATGCTTCGTTCCTGCAGTTGAATATTGGTGTCAATTATAAGTTCAAGACATCAAATGGCGCTCACAACTTCCTGAATGTCCAGCCATGCGACCAGTCGGAGATTGACGGTCTCAATGCAGAAATCAACAACCTCCGTGCACAGAACGCTGCGGGTAATGACGAGATTCAGAAACTTAAGAATGAGATTGACAATTTGAAGAAGGCCCTTGAAGAGTGCGAAAAGACTCCAAAGGAGGTTGTGAAGTACGAGCCTAATCTCCCTGCCATATTCTACCAGCTGAACAAGTCAGTCATCACAAAAGAACAGATGAACAATGTGGAGATCGCAGCACAAGTAATGAAAAATCACCCAGAACTGAAGATTCAGATCAAGGGCTACGCCTCTCCGGAAGGTCCACATGACAATAACATGAGCCTTGGTGTACGCCGCGCAAATGCTGTTAAGGATGTCCTTGTAAAGAAATACGGTATCGACCCAAGCCGCATTACTGCTGAGGGCTGTGGCGAAACAGACAAGCTGTTCGAGGTTTACGAGTTCAACCGTGTAGCAATGCTCTATATCGAGAAGTAAACGAAACACGATAAGTAACGACCAAGCTCCGCTGTGAAACGGGCTGCAACGGTCAATACACTAAAAATACATTACCTGCCTTCCGAGACTCCTCGGGAGGCAGGTTCGTTTTACAACTGCCATTTTACAATAAAGCCCAATAGTCATTTCCACTTTCTGTTGTTTTTAATGTTTATTTGCTTGACTCTTATATATAAGTCTACTCCTCTTCCCACAAACAGCCTAAGCAGCATATTGAATGGGAATACCATGTTGTTTATCTGATAATTTAGAAAAAGTATAATGAAAATATAAGACAATTATTCTTGTATGACATATATATATACAAATGCGCTCCATGGTCATCCATCATCATAAGCAAGTAACAACATTAAAAAACATGTATAATGAAGCTAACACTTAAATCATTCACGCATAAATCACTTATTTTCGTCTGTTTCCACTTTAAATATTGTTCGCTATGCTTCTTTTTCCAAACCGGAAACACCTAAAAAAAACAGCTGCACTTCATAATCAAGTCCTTTAGTTTCTTATCAGCCTTTACAACAAAAAAATGACTACTCTGAAAAAGTAACAAATCAGTTACCTTCCCCAGAGCAGTCAAGCACTACAGAATAGAGATATTCTAATTTATTTCTTCAAAATCTACATACTCACCTTCGTTCTTGTCTATCTTGCTACTGCGTGGCTTCACTCTGCCAGAAACAGTAGTATCAGAACGTGATTGCCGATGGTTTCCACCATTGGAACCTGGTGATATGCCGAACAACACCTTAATTATGTTCCAGAATTTTGACAAGACTGTGACGAGAAATACTACACAGGCAAATATAAATATTAAAACCAGTATACCTAAAAACTTAAGAACAAGCATATCTCTAATATCAATTTATTGAATGAAAATATCCTTTAGACTCTCAAGAGCAGTTATTTCTTAATGATATCAAGAAGCACAGATACAAGAATATATGCAAGAATCACAACAGCTATACCTGCAACCTGCCATATCATAAGCACACAAGCACTAAACGCTATGAAACCATATTTTACTGGATTTCCAGGATAACTGATTCCCCAATGCTTAAACTTCAAGGCAAACATAGGCACTTCCGATATGAGCAACCAACAGCTTACCAGCATCAGCACAAGTAGCACAAGAATCATATAATTATTGGATTCGAAGACATTCGGATACCCAACAACCAATGCTCCCCAAAACAATGCATTGGCTGGTGTAGGCAACCCTATGAATCCCATCGACTGACGTTCATCAAGATTGAACTTTGCCAAACGTAGAGCAGAGAAAGCTGCAAGAATATAGGCTGAAAATGGGACAATATTCCTGAAAGGCTCAAGAAATTCCGGATAGTCCATAACCGTGAACTCATAGAAAAGTATCGTCGCCGGAGCAACTCCAAACGTCACATCATCTGCAAGTGAGTCCAACTCCTTGCCTATAGGTGAAGAGACTTTAAGCAAGCGGGCCGACATACCGTCAAAGAAATCAAATACAGCACCGATGACAATCCACAGTAAAGCTAAAGACACGTTCCCGTAGAATGCGTAACAAGTAGCGATGCATCCTGAAACAAGATTACAGGAAGTTATTATATTAGGGATGTTCCGTTTCAATTTTCTACAATTTAAGTGTTATCTTCCAGTTCATTAATATCTGCCACACAACACAAGAGACCGATATTTCTATTTATCTATCTTTTGCAGGTAATCCTTTCAGATAAGCAATCACTGTCTGGTCGCCAACTGTCGCCTGCCCCATGTCCACACAGATTTCCGCATCCATTGGGAGAAACAAATCCACACGTGAACCAAACTTGATAAAACCTAAATGCTCGTCAATATAGCAGTCATCATCCTGCTTTGCGTATGTGACAATGCGACGTGCCATAGCACCAGCAATCTGTCGGCATAGGATTTTCTGACCGTTTGTCGCTTCTATGACAACATCAGCATGTTCATTCTCCGCAGCAGCCTTTGGCAGCCAGGCCTTATGGAAATTGCCATCAAAGTGCTCAACATGCAAGACATGTCCGTCAACAGGAAACCAATTGGCATGTACATTGAACAACGACATGAATATGCTGACCATCTTGCGTCTTTCATGAAAATACTCTGTCTCATCCACATCCTCTATGACAACAATCTTTCCGTCTGCTGGAGCAACGACTTTAAGTTCCGTATCACAGTCTCCGTCCACAGGGAACTTGCGTATAGGGCATCTGAAAAAATTAAGGACAACGCACCAGATGCAACCGAATACAGCCACAAATGTCCAGAAAGGCACTTGCGACTCAAAGGAACGCCATAATATAACGGCTATCGCAATCAGTATGAAAGCTGAGTAAATGAGGGTTTCATTTCCCTCACGATGTATTCGGATGCGCTTTATTCGGTTTATTTTT
>JAIDEM010000157.1 GCA_029054825.1 Prevotella sp.
TGCGGCAAATCTACGCCGACGATTCTTACTGCCATATTGTGCTATACAATTTTTTTGCAAAGTTAATAAAATTAATTTAAAACAAGGAATGTAAAATGCCTTTTTTAGCCAAAACCTGTTTTTTTAGTTTATTTTAGAATAATTTGTTGTAGGTGTAAAATAAAATGTCTAACTTTGTCTCAAAATATCTTGCAAGCTGACAGCGAAGCTGCCAAGCTATAAAATGCAAGTATAAAAAACATTTCTCATGGAAGATTTCGTACACCTTCACGTTCATACTTATTATTCCATACTGGACGGCCAGTCTCCCGTTGGAGCTTTAGTAGATAAAGCCATAGCCAATGGTATGCGTGGCATGGCTATCACTGACCATGGAAACATGTTCGGTGTAAAGGAACTGTTTGATGTCTGCAACAAGAAGAATTCTGCCCGAAAGAAAGAAGGCAAAGAGCCTTTCAAGCCAATATTCGGATGTGAGGTGTATGTTGCTCCACGCCATAAAGAGGATAAAGACAAGGACAAGGATCGCAAACGCTATCACCTCATATTGCTTGCAAAGAACCTCAACGGTTATCGGAATCTTATAAAGATTGTCAGCCGTGCATGGGTTGACGGCTTTTACAAGAAACCGCGTACAGACCATTATGACTTGGAGAAATACCATGAAGGTATCATCTGCTGCTCAGCTTGCCTTGCTGGAGAAGTGCCAGCGAAAATCCTGAATGACGACATTGAGGGCGCACGTGAGACACTCCGCTGGTATAAAGGCATATTTGGAGACGACTATTATCTGGAGCTTCAACGCCATGAGGTCACAGACCCACATCAGCGTGCTAACCGTGAGACATTCCCACTGCAACAAAAAGTCAATGCTGCTCTCTTACAGTTAGCAAAAGAGGAAGGCGTTAAACTTATTTGCTCAAACGACTGCCACTTCGTAAATGAAGAAAATGCTGAGGCTCATGACCATCTCCTTTGCCTATCTACAGGAGCAGATTTGGACGACCCTAAGCGAATGCTCTATTCAAAACAAGAATGGTTCAAGACGCGTGAGGAAATGAATGCCATATTCAGCGATGTCCCGGAAGCCTTGAGCAACACATGTGAGATTCTTGACAAGATTGAATTCTACAATCTTGACTCTGACCCGATAATGCCATTTTTCCCTATCCCAAAGGAATTTGGTGTGGAGGAGCTGTGGCGGCAGAACTTTACGGAACAGGACCTTTACAAAGAGTTCACATCTGATGAATATGGTGACAATCAGCTTCCTGAAGAAGAAGGACAGAAGAAAATAAAGAAACTTGGAGGATACGACAAACTCTATCGTATCAAGTTCGAGGCCGACTATCTCGGTAAACTTGCATACGAAGGAGCATCACGTCTGTATGGTACAGGGTACGAGGAGATTCCTTATGACAAGGCTTTGCAACCAGACGAGCTTTCCAACTGGGCAGAGGCACACAACATAAATAAAGAGGTTGACGAGCGCATACGTTTCGAGCTCCACATAATGAAGACCATGGGCTTCCCAGGATACTTCCTCATTGTCCAGGATTTCATCAATTCCGCACGTAAGGAATTGGGAGTATGGGTAGGACCTGGACGTGGCTCCGCTGCAGGTTCGGTTGTGGCATACTGTTTAGGTATAACAAAACTCGACCCACTGAAATATGACCTACTGTTTGAACGTTTTCTGAACCCTGACCGTATCTCCCTTCCAGATATTGATACCGACTTTGATGATGACGGAAGAGGTAAAGTGCTGAGTTGGGTAATGGATAAATATGGTCACGAAAATTGTGCCCACATTATTACATATGGTACTATGGCGACGAAAAACTCAATAAAAGACGTCGCCCGTGTAGAAAAGCTTCCCCTTGACAGGAGTAATGCACTGTGTAAGGCAATCCCGGACCGACTGCCTGACGGCATGAAGATGAATCTCGGCAATGCTATCAAGTGCACCCCGGAACTCAGGGAAGCAGAAGCATCGTCCGATGAGCGGGAAGCCAATACTATAAAATATGCAAAGATGTTGGAAGGAACTGTCAGAGGAACCGGCATCCATGCCTGTGGATTTATCATTTGCCGAGACCCTATTTCCGACCACGTACCTGTATCTACAGCTGACGACCCGGACTTTCCGAATACCAAAACTGCTGTAACACAATACGACGGACACGTCATTGAGTCTACAGGACTTATCAAGATGGACTTCCTCGGGCTGAAAACACTTTCCGAGCAGAAGGAATGCTGCCGTATAGTGAAAGCGGTACATGGCATAGATATTGACCTTGACAATATCCCGATTGATGATGAACTTACATATAAGCTCTATCAGTCAGGACGCACCATTGGTACATTCCAGTTCGAGTCTGCCGGTATGCAGAAATACCTTCGCGAACTCCATCCTACTGTATTTGAAGATCTTATTGCGATGAATGCTCTCTACCGTCCAGGGCCTATGGACTATATACCGTCATTCATTGCCCGTAAAAACGGTAAAGAACCTATCACCTACGATATTGATATCACAGAGAAATACCTTAAGGATACTTACGGCATTACAGTCTATCAGGAGCAAGTGATGCTTCTGTCACGTCAGCTTGCCAACTTTACACGTGGTGAGTCTGATGCTCTGCGTAAGGCTATGGGTAAGAAGAAAAAGGATATCGTGGACCAGATGAAACCTAAATTCATTGAAGGCGGTAAGAAAAACGGACACGATCCTAAAGTTCTTGAGAAAATATGGACAGACTGGGAGAAGTTTGCATCGTATGCTTTCAACAAGTCACATGCAGCTTGTTATTCATGGGTTGCATACCAGACTGCATATCTTAAAGCCCACTACCCTGCTGAGTTCATGGCTGCCATCATGACAAGGCGTAAGAGCGACATAAGGGAAATAACAAAACTGATGGATGAATGCAAGGCCATAAACGTACCTTGCCTTGGTCCTGATGTCAATGAATCTTTTGTTGATTTTGGTGTCAACAAAAAGGGAGAAGTACGTTTCGGTCTGGCTGCTATTAAAGGCATGGGGGCAGGTCCTGCACTCGCAATAATCTCAGAAAGAGAGAATAACGGACCGTATAAAGATATCTATGACTTGGTAGAGCGTGTGAACCTCTCCTTGGTCAATAGGAAATGCTTTGAGTCCCTTGCCCTCAGTGGAGCACTTGACAGTTTCGGGACATCACGTGAACTGTTCTTTGCCCTTGATTCCAAAGGAACAACATTCATAGAGTCTGTTGTAAGATACGGACAGCTTTTCCAGCAAGAGAAACAAGAGGCACAGAACTCTCTTTTCGGAGGATTCGATGATGTAGAGATAGCAAAACCCAAACCTGGCAAGATAGAAGAATGGAGTGTCATAGAGAAACTCAACAAAGAACGTGACCTTGTAGGTATCTATCTGTCAGCTCACCCTCTTGACGAATATCGCATAATACTTGAGAACTTATGCAATACCCACCCAGCCGACCTTGGGCAAAGCGCTGACAGAGAAGAACTCTCAAAGAAAGAAAACATAACAGTAGGCGGTATCGTAACCAGCATACGAACGGGATTCACAAAGTCGGGAAATCCTATGGGGCGTGTGACCATTGAAGATTTTGAAAATTCTGGAGAACTTGCATTCTTTGGACAAGACTGGGCAAAATGGAGCGGCATGATGCAGGAAGGATGTTCTGTCTACATCACATTGAAGTGTGCAAAGAAATTCCAAAACTCAAACTACTACAACATTGATGTTCTTGATGTACAGTTCTTGCAGAAAGTCAAAGAAGATAAACTCAACCGAATAACAATCGCTATCCCGTCAAAACAATTTGAACAGTCAGACGACAGCAGTGCAACTGACAACTGTATTGGCGATTTCTCCACAATCCTGACACAAAATACAGGTCCTACGGAAGCATGTCTTGACATCATAGACTCAGAGTCAGGAAAATCCATAAAATTACGTGTAAGAAACAGTATTACTGTTACTGGCGAACTTCTTGATTTTATTAAGAATCAGCAAGATTGGGATTATTACATCAATTAAAACATTAGACAATTAATTACAAAATAAAAAATTATAATTATGGAAGTAAAAATAACAAATGAGAACTACGAATCATTGAAAAACGGCAACGAGCCATTGGTCATAGATTTCTGGGCGACATGGTGTGGTCCTTGTCGTATGATAGCCCCGATTATCTCACAGCTCGCAGAAGAGTATGATGGAAAGATAACTGTCGGAAAATGTGACGTTGAAGAATGTGAAGACATTGCTGTAGACCTCGGAATACGAAATGTTCCAACAATCATCTTCTTCAAAGGAGGAGAAATCGTTGACAAGATTGTCGGTGCTGTAAACAAAGCAAAGATTCAGGAGAAGTTCGAAGCTCTCCTGTAATGCATGCCAAAGCTCAAGAATCAAAAGAGACAAGGATTTCAGATAGATAAACCGGTCTTGTCACCGCTTAAGCATTTACAATAGCCGTGGCAAGATTGGTTATGTCTAATTTTTGATTTACTTTCGTAAAACGCAACAAAATTTTTACAGACCCAATAACTTCCAAATTGCAGAAAAGACTGAACATTGCATCAGACTGACACTCCATGCAAAATTATACAGACGACACATTCTGCGGAAGGAACTCATAATCACATCAACAGGCAAATGGAACCAATAATAACCCACTTTACAGATACGGATCTGTACAAACTCACCATGTGCTGTGCCATACTGAACTGCTATCCTCGTGCAATGGCAAAGTACAAGTTTGTTGACCGCAACAACACTGTGTATCCTGCTGGCTTCGACAAACTCGTGGAAGAGCAAATAAGCTATCTCGAAGATCTCCGCTTCACAGAAGAAGAACGGATATTTATGCAGAAACGCTGCTACTATATTCCACAATGGTTTTTCACATATCTGAAAGGCTTCCGCTTCAAACGTGAATGGGTCCATATACACCAAGACGCCGAAGGACATCTTGACATGACTTTTGAAGGATATTGGCATGAAACAGTACTTCTTGAAGTGATGATTCTCGCGATAATATCCGAATTACAGCATAGCATGTCTGGTGAACTTGATAAAATCGACTTGAATGACTACTATAAGATGTCATACGAGAAAGCACGGCGCATGCTTGGTGCAGGCCTGTGTATATCTGAGTTCGGAACACGTCGTCGATTCTCTCTTTCAACAGAAGAGATGGCCGTAAAAGCATTCCTTGATGCAGACCGTGAGCTCCGCAAAGAACTTGGAGATGAATATAAAGGCTCTTTTCCTGGCACATCCAATGTATGGCTAGCGCTTAAATACGATGTCATCCCCATAGGAACAATGGCGCATGAATTCGTATCTGCCATTGCTGGCATGTACGGTCCACAGGAAGCCAACCATATAGCCATGGACATGTGGCAAAAAACATTCATAGGCTCTCTCGGCATTTTCCTCTATGACACTTACGGTTTCAATGCTTTCTCCGCCAACTTCTCTGAACATTTCGCACGTGTATTCGCTGGACTTCGTGTTGATAGCGGCGACAATATAGAGC
>JAIDEM010000158.1 GCA_029054825.1 Prevotella sp.
ACCACGTTTTAGACTTCCTGTCATGCAGGAACAGGCGGAAAAACTGCTTGTAGAGGCGTTAAAGGTAGAAGTCAGCATAAGACACCGCACGCGGGACGAAAGCGGCGCATACGGCAATTATGTGGCAGAAGCGGCGCATTTCCTGACAAGTGGGGAAAAGTTCGGATTGATTATCTGCGGTGCGCCAGGGAACGGCAAGACCACCCTGATGCGCTCTATGCAGAGACTGATAAACGCATTCCATCTTGATGACCGCTACGGCGAGACGCTGACAATGCAATGGAGAACGGCGAAAGACATCGTATGGCTTGCAGGAAAGGACATCAAGGCATACGACCGTCTGTGCGATACACAGGCACTCGCCATAGACGACCTTGGGGAAGAACCTGTAGAGATACTTGACTACGGCAACGTGCGAAACCCAGTCATAGACCTGTTGTCAAACAGGTATGACAAACAGCTTCTGACCCTTGTCACGACAAACACGCCGAACGACAAGATACGCGAAAGGTACGGCGACCGTATAGCGGACAGATTCAACGAGATGATGCAGGTAATTATATTCACGAACCCCTCTTATCGCAAGCAATAGAAATGAGCAACATAATGGAAGAACAGAAGGCAAAGGCCGAGGCGGCCTTTGAACGTCTCAACTCCCTCATGAACATCGTGCTCGGTGCCGCAAACACTGTTGCAGGCAAGGCTGTCTACGATGCAAGGGAGCACCTCGCAAAAGACAAGCACCTCTGGAAGCACAGCATGAAACGCTACATGAACGAAGCGTGCCATGCATACGACAGTTATGAGAAAGCGCACATGAGGAATTTCGGAGACCGCTACCGCCTGTTTCTTGACTATCTCGACAGCGTGGAAGACGGGATTCAGCCGCATGTCGACTGTCTCAGGTTCTCCATCAAGCAGGTGCTCGACAGGCACGGCGAGCCGCGTTCGTCCGCAATGGCCTATGTGCAGACGGCACGGACACTCGTGGAATATTCATGCGGTGTCTACGACAAGATGATTGAGGAAACGAAAGAGCAGTCGGGGATGGACTTCGACAGCATCATGCGCCCTGCACGTCTTACCAGGTGTCTTCATGCCATGAACATGGTGTGCAGCGTAATGTGCCGGACACGGGACGATACGGACATCAACCTGAACGATGACAGCAACTGCTGTCTGGCATTCCGCATCATTGAGACAAAGATGACAAGCGAGGACTTTCTGAACAAGGCAGGATTCGAGGCACTCTCCCTTAATCCGGAGACAAGAAAGTATGTGAGCGAGGAAGACTATAACGAATTGCAAGAGAAATACGGAATATGAAGAAAGAAAATCTCAAAAAGGCACATAAAGCCGTTAATGAAGTATACCAACTGGAACATTTCCTTCAAGGCTTGAAAGAAAACAGATTTGACTTGGAAATCAACAATCTTGGTTGCCCACAGGCACAGTCTGCATTACAGTCTCTGACAGCATCAGAGAGAGAAGTCATAAAAGCTCTCAAAGATGCAATATTTGTTGTTCTTAGACAAGCAACGGAGCGCACATTATCAAATCTTGAAGCGGAAATCAAAGAAATGTGACAGAAGCCCCAAAACCAATAAACAAAACCTGATTATGGAAAATTTACAGAAGACAGTAGAAGAATTTAGAGAGAAAACAGGGTATGAACTGACTATAGTAGACGGTAAGCTACATTATGAAGGCAGTCTTGACCTCTATGGTTGCACAGGGCTGGCATC
>JAIDEM010000159.1 GCA_029054825.1 Prevotella sp.
ATATTGGGCTGATTCTGCAGATTTGTCATAGAAGATACCTTCTGTTTTTTTTCAGTTATAGATATAAAAAGACCGCTTGTCCTGATGGACAAGCGGTCTTGGATATTGTTGTTTGCGGCTGTACACCGCAGCTATGTCGTGGCCTTTTCTCTGTTGTTTTAGAGAGAGTTGACGTGAAGTGCGAGACCGGACTTGAGGTTTGCAGCCTTGTTCTTGTGGATGATGTTACGCTTTGCGAGCTTGTCGAGCATCTTCTGAACCTTAGGGAGCATCTCTGTTGCCTCAGCCTTGTCTGTTGTGGCACGGAGCTTGCGCACTGCGTTACGCATTGTCTTTGCGTAGTACTTGTTGTGGAGAGTTTTTGTCTTGGTCTGACGGATTCTCTTCTCTGATGACTTGTGATTTGCCATTTTGATTGTTGATTTTTTGTTTTAGTAATAGCCTTTGGGTCTTGTGCCGTATGATGGCTGCCCTGGGCGGATTGATTGAAACCCTCGTGCACCACAATATTGCATTCTCTGCAACGATACACGATATTTTTTAGTGGTAGCGCGTAGGGGAGTCGAACCCCTCTTACAAGAATGAAAATCTTGGGTACTAACCGATATACGAACGCGCCATCGCGTAAAAGCGGTTGCAAAGGTACAACAAAAAGCTGAAAGACAGAAGATAAGAGCGCAATATTTGCATCTTGTTAAAGATAATTAACTAAAAAGCGGTTTTTACGGTTGTGCGGTTGTGTGGTTTATACCAGAAAATAGCCTTTTAGCCAAGATGGAAGTAATAGCCGTACAACCGTATAACCGTACAACCCCATAACCGCCTAACCGCACTCTATTATACGTTTTTCCGCCTCGGAGAGGATAGGGAGAAGTTCGTCCAAGGTGTTTGCGCGCAGCATTGCGATGCGTGTCTGCCGGAAGTCAGGAATACCCTTGAATATCGGTGTGGCGGCGAGATGGCGGCGTGTGTGGAGTATGCCGCGGTGCTCGTCGATGCGCTCGATGTTTATCCGCAACTGTTCACGCAGCAGGTGGAATTTCTCTTCAAGGGACAGTTCCCTTTTGTTGAAGAACCACGGGCAACCGAATGTCGCCCTGCCGACCATCACGGCATCGACGCCATATCTGTCGAAAGCCGTTTCTGCCTCGGCAAGAGATGTTATGTCGCCGTTGCCGATGATAGGGATTGTGATGCGCGGATTCTCCTTAACCTTGCCTATAAGAGTCCAGTCTGCCTCCCCGGTATACATCTGTGCCCTTGTGCGTCCGTGGATGGTGAGAGCCTGTATGCCGCAGTCCTGGAGCTGCTCGGCGAGGGTGGTGATGACAAGGTTATCGCTGTCCCATCCGAGGCGTGTCTTTGCTGTGACAGGTGTGTTGACAGCCTTCACGACACGGCTGGTGATGTCGAGCATCAGCGGAATATTGCGCAGCATCCCTGCGCCGGCACCTTTTCCTGCGACTTTCTTCACCGGGCATCCGAAGTTGAGGTCTATGACATCAGGATGTGCCTCTGCCTCTACAATCTTTGCCGCTTCCACGACGGCCTCGGCGTCCCTGCCGTATATCTGTATGCCGACAGGGCGCTCGTCGTCTGAGATGGTGAGCTTCTCTACCGTAGACTTTACTGAGCGGACAAGAGCCTCGGCGGCGACAAATTCAGAATATACCATTGCTGCACCTTGCTGTTTGCAAAGGCGGCGGAAGCCGATGTCGGTGACGTCTTCCATCGGGGCAAGGAACAGTGGACGCTCTCCTAATTCGATATTCCCTATTTTCATTGCTGTAAATGTTTTGTTTGTAAGTAAGATACCGCTTGTTATGTATCGTTTGAGTTTGTTTGTATGAAAAAGCCTGTACAAGAAGAAAAAGTGCAGGAAAAATCTCCAAAGGCTTTCCCTGCACTGCTGTCATTATCATTTCTTCTTGTTCCTTGGCTTTCTTCTTGCCCATCCTTCCTCAGAGAAGTCTGGCATATCGTCTCTGAAGTCGAAATCACGCCCGCTTTGCATGAGAGCCTGCCAGTCGTCGGCAGAGAATTCGCCTTGCTGCCTGTTCTTCTTCTTTGACGGTTTCAGGAAAGGCTTGCCGTCGTCACGGCGTTTTCTCTTGGGACGGTCAAAGCGGTCATTGCCCCTGCTCCATCTGTTTACAGG
>JAIDEM010000016.1:0-5045 GCA_029054825.1 Prevotella sp.
TAGACAGATATTGTAGTAAACAAAAGATTTTTTCAACAATGGGCATGTTATTCAAGTTTTTTTTGTAATTTTGCATCAAAATGTGAACAAAGAAACAAAGTTATGGCAAAAGAATTAAAAGAACTCACGAAACGTGCCGAAAATTATAGCCAGTGGTACAATGACCTCATTGTGAAGTCAGACATGGCAGAGCAGAGCGCTGTGCGTGGCTGTATGGTAATCAAGCCTTACGGATACGCCATCTGGGAGAAAATGCAGGCGGAACTTGACCGTATGTTCAAGGAGACAGGTGTCCAGAATGCCTATTTCCCGCTTCTTATACCAAAGTCTTTCCTTTCGCGAGAGGCTGAGCATGTAAAAGGCTTTGCAAAGGAATGTGCTGTGGTGACACACTACCGTCTGAAATCCTCAGAGGATGGTAATTCCGTCGTTGTGGATCCAGAGGCTCGTCTCGAGGAGGAACTGATAGTCCGTCCTACATCAGAGACTATCATCTGGAATACATACAAGAACTGGATACATTCTTATCGCGACCTTCCTCTGATGTGCAATCAGTGGTGTAATGTGATGCGTTGGGAGATGCGTACACGCCCGTTCCTACGTACCTCCGAGTTCCTGTGGCAGGAAGGCCATACAGCTCATGCTACCCGTGAAGAGGCTGAGGCTGAGGCACAGAAGATGCTGAAAGTTTATGCAGATTTTGCAGAGAATTTCATGGCTGTCCCTGTGTTGCAGGGTGTGAAGTCTGAGACGGAACGCTTCGCCGGAGCCTTGGATACATATACTATCGAGGCCATGATGCAGGACGGTAAGGCTTTGCAGAGCGGTACATCACATTTCCTCGGGCAGAACTTTGCGAAGTCGTTTGACGTAACATTCCTTAATAAGGAGAATAAACCAGAATATGTCTGGGCTACATCTTGGGGCGTGTCTACACGTCTTATCGGTGCACTTATCATGACTCACTCTGATGACAACGGCTTGGTACTCCCTCCTAAACTCGCTCCTATCCAGGTCGTGATAATACCTATCGCCAACAAGCCAGAGCAGAGAGATGCTGTCACAGAGAAGATACAGCCAGTCATCGACGCGCTTCGCAAGAAGGGCATCTCTGTCAAATATGATGATGCAGACAACAAACGTCCTGGATTCAAGTTCGCAGACTATGAGCTGAAGGGCGTTCCTGTACGTCTCGCCATGGGGGCACGTGATATAGAGAACGGCACTATCGAACTGATGCGTCGTGATACACTGGAGAAGGAGTCTGTACCATTTGAAGGTATAGCAGAACATGTCGAGGCACTTCTTGACGATATCCAGAAGAATATATTCGAAAAAGCCCGTAAGTTCCGTGACGAGCATGTCTACGAATGTGACAATTACGAAGAGTTCAAGGAACGTGTGAAAGACGGCGGCTTCTTCCTTTGCCACTGGGACGGTACAGAAGAGACCGAGGCGAAGATAAAGGAGGATACACAGGCTACGATCCGTTGCGTGCCTTTCGCATACGAGCAGACACCAGGTGTCGATATGGTTTCCGGAAAGCCATCCAAGTATCGTGTGATAATAGCCCGCTCTTATTAAGAAAAGGCTTCCTTTGTGGAGTATAAAGTTTCCACGATTATGAAGGTAATCATATCATTAGGTTCGAATAAGGACCAAAAGGAGAATATAGAAATTGCAGAGAGGGAACTGTCATGTTCCTTCTCTGCAATTCGTTTTTCTGCATCCCGATATACAGGTGACGGATATTACAATGCTGTCGGAGTAGGCCATACATCTCTTTCTTATGCAGAGTTGAGAACCTGTACCAAGAATATAGAGAAAAGGCTTGGCAGGACAGAGGACAGGGAGGTTATTCCCATAGATGTGGATATACTGCAATATGACGAACATTGCTATAAGCCTGACGATATGATGCGTGAATATAATATAATGTTATTGAAAGAGTTTGAATGATGAAATACAGGTTTCTGATACTATGCCTGCTGGTTTCTTGTCTGGCAGATGCACAGGATTTTGATGATAGTTTTGTCGACAAGACATTACGTATCGACTACACATTCTCGGGAAATGCAACTACTCAGATGGTTTCCGTTGATGAGTTGTCTACATTTGATGGATGGTTTGGCAAACGCAAGCGCCTTTCCGAAGTCCCGGTAGAGGGCAATGGTCAGATAATAGTAAGGAAACACAGAAGCGGAGATGTCATCTACCGTAACTCTTTTTCGACATTGTTCCAGGAATGGCTTAGCTATGATGAAGCAAAAGAGAAAAGCCGTTCTTTCGAGAATGTTTTTCTTGTACCTATGCCGAAGGACACAGTAGACATCACAGTCCGTCTTATGGACAGCCGCCGAGAGACGATGACAACGATGACACATACCGTTGTGCCGACAGACATACTCATTCGCCAGTTGGCAAAAGGTGGCACTACACCGTATGATGTGCTACAATCTCCGGCAGACTCTGCAAGGTGTATCCGCATTGCTTTTGTGGCAGAAGGCTACAAAAAAGATGAAATGCCTGTGTTTCTCAATGATGCACGCATAGCCGTGGAAGCGTTATTCGCACATGAACCGTTCAAGTCTTTCCGCGACTGTTTCAGCATTGTTGCCGTAAAGTCTCCATCTGTAGACAGCGGTACGAGCGAACCAGGAAACGGCAAATGGCTGAATACCGCCTTGCATTCAAATTTTGACACATTCTACAGTGATCGTTATCTCACCACGTTGCATCTGAAAGACCTTCATAATTGGCTTGCTGGCATACCGTATGAGCATATAATAGTCCTTGTAAACACGGACAAATACGGTGGCGGAGGTATTCTTAACTCCTATAATCTCGCCATGGCCCACCATCCGAAATACCGTCCTGTCGTCGTCCATGAGTTCGGGCACAGTTTCGCAGGACTGGCAGACGAGTATGCCTATGAGACAGAAGATATCCCCATGTATCCTCTTGATGTGGAGCCATGGGAGAAGAATATCACAACGAACGTTGATTTTACGGGAAAGTGGGAGAATCTTATAGGCAAAGACCCTACAGTCGGGAAGTTTGAAGGTGCAGGTTATTCATTAAAAGGTGTCTTTCGTGCATGTAAGGATTGCCGTATGCGCACGAATGAGAACCCGGATTTCTGCCCAGCCTGCAAACAGGCGATAACAAATCTTATAAGATTCTACACGGAATAAGTTGTACGGTTATGCGTTATTATAAATAAAACATTTATCAGTATAACCACATAACCGTACAACCGCATAACCGTAGAATGTAGCGACTGCCGTCACACGAGCCCGTGGCTCATAAGCCTCTCCTCCGCAAGCTTTTCGTATTTCGTGCCGGGACGACCGTAGTTGGCAAACGGATATATGCTTATGCCGCCACGTGGGGTGAAGAGACCCGTCACCTCAATGTATTTCGGAGCCATCAGACGGACAAGATCCTTCATTATCTTATTTACGCAGTCCTCATGGAAGTCACCATGATTACGGAAGCTGAAGAGGTATAATTTCAGGCTTTTGCTCTCTACCATCTTCTCGTCAGGCAGATACATTATCTTTATCTCGGCAAAGTCCGGCTGTCCTGTGATAGGGCATAGCGATGTGAATTCAGGACAGTTGAACTGCACCCAGTAATCGTTCTCAGGATGTTTGTTCTGGAATGTCTCCAGAACCTCCGGAGCATAGTCGCTTCTGTATTCGGTCTTTCTGCCAAGCTGTGTCAGACCTTCTTGCTCTCTGTCGTTACTCATTTCCTTGTGTTGTATTTTTGGTTATTGATTAGGTACTGCAGCATAGAATATCAAATCCTCGTTACCAGTATTTATAAGGCTGTGCGAATGACCTTTCGGGCAATAGACACACTGGCCTTCCCTGACAGGATGTGCCGTGCCATCGTCTATGACAGTTCCCTCGCCTTTGATTATAAAGAGTATCTCAGAGTTGGTGTCATGCAGATGCTCGCCGATACTTGCACCGGGAATCAGCATTCCTTTCATTATCCTGTTTGTACCGTCCCAGAACATTTTCGCCTGCAACTCCTTTTCTCCGCCTTTGAAATTAGGGAAGGCGGAGTCTTCCATCATGTTGAAATCTATGACCATCGTATTCGTTGCTTAGTATTGTTAAAAAGCGTCTTATTTGTAAATCTGTTTTGCCAGACCGTATATGTAGCGTCTGAATCCCGGCTTATATGCAAGTACACTGTCAAACCACCCGATGTGCTTGCCTACCACTCGCACTGCCATCCCTACATAAAACATCGCAAAGAGTGTACCCACTCCGATGATGTGCCACATCCATTGACCGAAGAACATGAAACTAGCCATGACTCCGAGGACAACAAGGGTGATGTCTACCACTATCTTTACCTTCGGGAAAGGTTTGCCTGTGACTTTGCTTATGGCAACAGGAAAACCTTCGCCAGGCATCGTCACGCTGCCGCATCTTACCTCAAAGGCAATGCCTATGCCGAGAATCGTGCATCCTACAAGCTGTGCAATGCCCTTTTGCCATACAGCATCAGGAGCCAGCCATGTCGTATACGACATGTTTACATCAATGAGGAAACCGAAGATTGTCCCGATGACAAGCTGGAAAAGCTGTACCCACTCAAATCTTCTGCGGAGAATGGCTATTTGCCCAGTCACCAATATGCCGTTCATGATGTATGTATACTGCCCGATGGTAAGTGCCGGGACATTGCCGAAGGCCTTTCCTGCACTTTCAAATACATAAGGCAACACGCTTATCACGCTTGAACCGACTCCAGAGCGGACACATACGGCGACTCCGAGCGTCATGATATACAATGAGATAAGCAATAGGATGTGTTGCCAGAAGAATGATATTATCCTGTCTTTCTTGTTCATTAATATATTTATATCTGTGTTCTGTTTATGTTAACGGCATCATGCCGTCAATGCCCTCTGACGAATTGCCCTTCCGGCATGTCGGGAAAGCATCGTCCATCGTCAAATTCCTCTTCCTGCTGCAAGGCCTGTTCACGACAGTAACGCTCGTATTCCGTCAGTCCAGCGTCAG
>JAIDEM010000016.1:5055-6531 GCA_029054825.1 Prevotella sp.
ACAACTGGTCTATGACCTTCGGGAAATGCTTTTTCTCAAGGATATGGACTTTCTTTTCTATCTCCTCTACGCTGTCGCTTCCCTGTAGTGCCACCTTGAACTGCACGATATGTCCGCCCTTGTCTATCTCTGAACTGACATAATGTATCGTTATTCCCGTCTCTGTCTCTCCTGCATCCTTCACCGCCTGGTGCACATGGTGGCCCCACATGCCTTTGCCTCCGAACTTCGGCAGTAGGGAAGGATGGATATTTATAATCCTGTTCGGGAATTTCTCTATGAGATAGTCGGGTATGCGCAGGAGGAATCCGGCAAGCACGATGAGGTCTGCTCCTGCCACGCTTTCCAGCACATACTCTTCCTCCTCCTCAAACTGACGCTTGGTAATGACGACAGATGGTACACCGTGTTGCTCTGCACGCTGCAGTACAAACGCGTCTTTCTTGTTGCTGACAACGAGAAAAACCTCCGCGCCTCCGTGATTCTTGAAATACTGTATGATATTCTCGCAATTTGTGCCATTGCCGCTTGCGAAGATGGCTATTTTCTTTTTCATTTGCTATAGTCTTTTTGCGTGATGTCAGATGCCTGTCGTTGCCGTAAGGTCCTTTTGCTTGCGTGAGATGGAGACGTTTCTGCCGTACCGGGCGTTTATCTCTTTCATGATTTGTCTGAACAGAGGCCCGTGGGCACTCTTGTCTTTCTGCTTGCTGACAAATATATAATAATGTATCATCTCGTGTATTATGACATCCTCCAACTCATTTTCAGGAAGGTCAAACTGTGTGCTTATGCGTAGACGGAAGTCATAAAGCACTACCTTGCCGTACCATGTCCGCTTGCGCTTGAATGCAAGTTGACCGAGCGAGGTCTTTGCTCGGCTCAGCTTTATCGGCAGTTCAGGCAACTTGCCGTCAAACATCAGCATATTGTATTCCTGAAACTTATGCTCTATATATGGTATGGTGGCTATCATTGTCTGGCTTATCCTGTAATGTCTCCGCAGCAGGAATCCTGCTGGACCTATTGAATTCAGAATGCAAAAATACGAAAAAATCCTCAAAAAATGAAATTATTCATTACAAAAATGATTGTTTCCTTGGAGATGCCGCCATATTTTGTAACTTTGCACTTGAAGTGAACAACAGAACAGAAGATGATGGGAAATATGACAGAACTTGAGAAAATGCGTGCAGGAATGCTCTATGATGCCAATTTCAATCCTGAGCTCAACAGGATGAGGCTTGAGGCAAAGGAACTGTGCTATGACTATAACCATACGCGCCCTTCCGACGAGGCTGGCCGTGTGGCGATACTGAAACAGCTGCTCGGAAGCACCGGCGAGCGGATACTCATCGAGCAGCCTTTCGTCTGCGACTATGGGTGTAACATCCGTGTCGGCGAGGGATTCTTTGCTAACTACAACCTTGTCATCCTTGACCCGGCGCCAGTGACATTCGGAGACAACTGTTTCAT
>JAIDEM010000160.1 GCA_029054825.1 Prevotella sp.
GATTTAGACGAACGAAAACAAACAGCTGACATTCTGCTACGTGCTTGTTTGGGTGAATATACCGAAATTTGGCTAAATAACCCAGATGTGATTATACCAGGCAAACGGGGCATAAAAAGGTATTCAGAGCGTTCGTTTGCTGTGACGGATACGGTTTTAGAAAAGTTGAAAAAGTCCTATTCTGTTGAATGCGACTTTTAACCACACCCGGCGGCGCGGTGAAACAGGCCGCTGCAATCGAATTGGCCGCCGGGAACTATTACGAACAAATAAAATTTTTAATTATGAATACAGAATTAATCATTTGCCCTAAATATCAGGCAAGCGTTTTTGAAGCACAAGCAACGGGAAAAGGGTGTGAGATAATCAGCGCGCGCCCTGATGGGTTCGATAATGTAGCCTACGGGGTGAAAGGTGAAGCGGTGTATAATGAGGAATGGCAGGAAGAATTACGGGAAAACGGGATAGATGTTTTTCTTTGCCCGTGCGAAATCTTAAATTAATTGGAGGACGGAACTATGAGAAAGAAAGATAAAATAATAATTGAACGCCTTGATATGGACGCGAAAAGGCACATACACGCATTTTGCGAAATAGTACCCGACCAAATAACCGGGCGCAAATATGCCGTTGTGCGAAAAAATAGCGATGGGCAAATAATCCATCAATACACAAATTAATTATAATCCCGAATTATTGAGAATTGCCGTTGATAACTTTATAAATGGCATGTGGGAGGCTGAAAACCCAACTACGAATAATTTAATATGAAAAAGTATTGTATCTATATTCGCGTCTCAACGCAGAAGCAGGGACGCAGCGGCTTGGGCTTGGAAGCCCAAATGAAAATATGCACCGACTACATTAAGAGTGTTGGCGGTGAAGTGTCTGGCATATATAAGGATATAGACCATGGCACGGTTAGGAATAGGCAGGGGTTAGCCGATGCGGTGAACTTATGCAAGTCAACTGGCGACACGCTTGTTATCGCGAAACTTGACAGATTCGCACGCGATGTTGAGTTTACATTTATGGCTGTTAATAATGCAAAAGATAAAAAAGGGAATCCTATTTTTGACATACATTTTTGTGACATGCCAGTAATAAATACTATGACACTGGGAGTAAATGCCACAATGGCACAATACGAACGCGAATTAATAAGCGAACGCACAAAGGCAGCTTTAGCGGCGAAAAAAGCGCAGGGGTATAAACTGGGTAGGCCAAAGGGCGTTGACCTGTCAAAAGCTAACGAGGCGAGCGCAAAGGTACGCAGGGAAAAAGCGAAGAACAACCCGAATAACAAAATAATCTGGGGTGTTATCGGAATGAACGGCGTGCCCACGGCGGAAGACCTGCAACGGATGTCTGTACAGCTTAATCAGATGGGCGTTCAAACCGCCTCAAAGTTGGATTTTACACCCGAACGCGTGCGCACGGCGTACCACAATATGAAAAAATATATGCAGAATAGTTAATAAAATAAAATGTTATGAATGCAAATGAAATTAAAAGAGTTGTGGAGTTGCATAACGCCATATTCTCCGCACTGGAAGAGTGCAGACGGGAAAACGAAAAGAACCCAGACGATGACCTGTTATGGTGTCAATGCAAGCGTGTGGATGAATATGCAGGCAATGGCATTATAAGTAATGCGAAAACTCTTACTTACCAAGAGTTCGACAGCCAGGAGCAAACAGCGGCACATTATGCCGCAATTTGCTTAAATGCAGGCGCAACGGCAAAAGACATTTATGTAAACTACTAACGAACATAAAAATAATAATAAAATAGGAGATACAACTATGATGTTAATAGGGATTATCATTTGGCTTATCGGCATGTTTCTTTCACAGGCAACAGGTCACGGAGATTGAATGTTTTTTTTGTTTGATACAATAAATCAAACAAGCAAGCGTTATATATTAAGGTACACGAAAAACAGTAAAGTATTATGGAAAAAGAAATGTCAGATATATTTGACGTCCATTTCGACGACGATGTCGCCAGCAATAGCAAAGGTATCAACGGCACATACGATGAGTGCATGGACTACATACGCCAGTACAACGGCACTAACGAGAGCTATTTTGAAGACTATAAGGGCGGCATCGTCTCGATATACAACGAGACCACCGGCGAAATGGTATATTTCGAAGAAGTAAGATGATAACTAACTGAATATTAATGCACGAATACTAACCAGGCAGGGCGAAAGCCCTGCATAAAACATAAATATTATGAAAAAATTTAAACTTGCAGACGAAACAAAGACCATCAGGAGTGGCGAAGTATTACATCGGATTGAAGCCATTAAAGACTTTGGAGATGTAAAAAAAGGACAACTCGGTGGATGGATTCAAAGAGAATCTAACCTCTCACAAGATGGAAACTGTTGGATATATGATGATGCCGAGGTATGCCAATATGCACAGGTGTACGGAGAGGCACAGGTGTACGGAGAGGCACGGGTGTGCGGAAACGCACGGGTGAGCGGAGAGGCATGGGTGAGTGGAGAGGCATGGGTGAGTGGATATGCACAGGTGTACGGAAACACATGGGTGTATGAACAAGCACAGGTGTATGGAGAGGCGCAGGTGTCTGACAATGCACGGGTGTGCGGACAAGCACAGGTCTACGGAAAGGCAAGGGTGAGCGGACTTACCTTTATAGATGAAGGGAAAATAATTGGAAATGAAAAAATCGTTTATAATGATTAGATTTCAAACCCTTTGATTCTGCAAATAAGAGAAGCATTAAGTAAATGGAGAAAATATATCAACGGCATGAAAGTTATCCGTTGGGCATACATTGAAGATTTAGCCCCTAAGAAATAAAAACATAAAGATCATGAAAGAATTTATCTATATAGTATCAGAAAAACATCAGAGTCTGAGCAATGTAAATATGTACGCATCACGTGTATATACTACAGACGGATTTCGAAAGAAATATGAAAATATATGCTATAAAAAAACCGTTACTGTTACACTCGTTAATGAAGATGGGACAGACGGTAATTGCCAATTTACCGCAGACAATATAAATGAGCTGCTGAATATAATCAGTTCAAATGGCGAATGGCATATCATTAAAGACTCTGGCGAAGAAGTACCGGATCTATATAAGCTATTGGGACGCGAAAATGAATATCAGAGATACGAACACCTCTATGTATTTGCATCATCTATTAATTAAGATATAACAAACATTCAGCCTTTAATTTTTTTACAATATGACATTAGATAAAATCAACGCTATCAACATTGATGTTTGTAACATATATAACAGTCTTAACGACACTGCAAGTAATTGTGCGCTCGAATTAGCCGACCTTGCTTACCCAGACCATGATGGTGCCCCAAATGCAAACGTTGTCGGGGATATGATGATTTTAAGAACAAATTTAAATAATCTTTTAGAGATTTGTAGAATTATGGCTGACAAACTTACAGATGTGATTGGCGACAATAAATAATTGTCATAATTACATAAAAAGCTGGGTACGTAACACACCTGATCAAATCTACCTGGAAAAAAATCGTGAATACGATATCGCAACCTTCTACAATAGTACATATAAGATTTCAAATTATTTTAACCACATGAACGCTAAGCGCAAATATCCCCTGTTTATCATCGACACAAGCCGAAGCCATGGGCGAGGTTCTGAGACGGATTATATTAGCTGCACGAGCAACGAACTGCCATTCGTGGCAACTGTTACCTTGCACAACCATAACGAATATATAGAACTATGTAATCCTGCCGATATGACTGCGATATGGAGCGAGCCACATGGGAACATTAGAATGCGCATTAAGGTGGTAAGTGGACTGCCAGCCAGTTATTCAGCCTCAACGCTTGCAAGCCTACTTCGGCGTGCGCTAAAAGAGATGCTGATAAGGCGCAGCACACAACATGCGGATGTTGGCAATATCACGGATGAAAATGTTATAAAGTGGTGTACCGTGTTAAGGCAACAGGTTACTGAGAATTTGCGTGAATGTCCGACCGACAAACAGCAGGCAATGAATTTATCAATATTAACAAAGATATTGAATGATTATTATGATAAAGATGAATGATTTGTATTTCCGCTTCCACTGCGGCGGGCTGGCCGAGAGCCTTGCCACAGAGATACACGGGACAAAAGAGGAGATAATCAACTATATTCAAAAAGATTTTGCAGATTGGGGCGGTATTTCAGATTTGCAATGTGAGTTTTACCGCCATGACAGCAGGGTGAAACGCTATTATGACACTTATATTGTTACAGGGATTTATGCTGATGGCAAGCGTTCCCCAATAGGTTTCGCAAGTGGTAGTTTATTTTGAAAATGTTTACCCATTGTTTACCCATCCTATAAGTGTTACATGCGTAAGTTTTTGAAAATTAAATTAATATATAATTTAAGGTGATAGATTGTGGTTCTGAATGTCGTCGGTTCGAGCCCGACCGGGCACCCTTAACGAAAGTTCCTGTAAACAGCAGTTTGCAGGAACTTTTTTGTTTATTTAGGCCTAATATGCAAAAGGTAGGATGAAAATGGTGTTTTCCTTACGTATCAAGTCCTTGTACACAGGTATCAGTGTCTTTCTACATTAGAAACCTTTTCTTTTGTTATGCCAACTACATTCACAGTAATAAGAAGGTCTTGGATGTTGTTGGGTATAATTCATAGTGCAAAACAATCAGCTACAGTCGTTCCGATTGTATCTGCCTGACCGCATTCGACCATAGAGATAGCTGTCATCTCCGCTTCCTGTGGGTCATTTGCTGGAATTTGTAATACAACAACCTCTCCTAAGTCTGTTGTTACCTGTATGTCAAATAATTCCATTCTTAACCATTATTGATTTTACGATTTCCAAATCTTTTGTATAGTCTCGTTTCATTTTTTTTGAGCTGCCAAAAGCACTGTAGTCGATTACAATAACTTTGATACCATGCTCAGGAAGAACTGTCTTTCTTCTTTCGTCATATATCTTTCGCTGTTGACCTCTGTTTACACCGCTTACTGTCATCTTCTTGTCAAACAAACGTACAGGCTCGCTATGCTGTCGTTCATGATATTCAATAACGAGTCCTAAATCCTCATAGAAAGCGTCGACAGGAAGCCTGTGACCGTTATCTCCTCGTAGAAAATCAAATTTATGCTGTTGTGAAGCCGTACGATTCAATATGCTGTTACATAAACCTATCACATAGTATTCGTCAGATTCTAATCTTCCATGTGAGGAGGAGGCTGGTTTCTTATTGGAGGCTTTTCTGTCAGACCCTACCAAAGCTGAGGATACTCCATTTTTGTTAAATGAAAAGAACCATTGAGTATTTTTTTGTTTCCTTTCTGCAATAACAAAGGGTATCAAATCAAGTTGATTGTTTTTATCTAAGTCACGAAGGACGTTACGAATAGGCAATCCGCCCTTGGAGTCCTTGTTGAAAATGCCTTTTTTTATAAATAAAGGCATTAAGTCCTTTGCTGCCACTTTCTTCTGGTTTTGCGGATTGGCAAAAAACTCTTTTAATACAACATTTAATTTGTTGATGCGTTCCGTCTTAGTCATCTAGCTGTAAATTACGACATTAATACATCCCGTCGTTGAGGAGGTCGGATAGATATATAAAAAAAGAGTTGCAATTTCTCGCAACTCCTTGATTCTGTATGTAGCGGGAGGGGGTCACGATCCCTCGACCTCCGGATTATGAATCCGACGCTCTAACCAGCTGAGCTATCCCGCCATACCGCTTGTTTCTTAAAAGCGAGTGCAAAGGTAGTCATTTTTTTTGAATTGGCAAAGAGTTTTGCCTTTTTTTTATCAAATACATTGAAAATTTCTTTTATTCGAGATTTTATTGTTAACTTTGCACCTCGAAATGATATATAAATGTACGCGTATATGCGTGCGGAGTGTTTATGTTCAGAATAAAGAAGCTCGATATATTTATTGCCAAACAGTTCGGACTGCTTTTCGCAGGAACATTCTTCATCTGTCAGTTTGTTCTGATGATGCAGTTCCTGTGGCGTTATGTCGACGAATTGATAGGCAAGGGACTTTCGCTGGAGGTGCTGGCGAAGTTCTTCTTCTATATGGGTCTGATGCTTGTGCCTCAGGCTATACCTCTTGCTATCCTCTTGTCGTCGCTGATAGCTTTCGGCAATCTCGGCGAAAGCTCTGAGCTGACAGCCATAAAGGCTGCCGGCATATCGCTTATGCAGGCGTTCCGCTCGCTGATAGCCATAGCGTTGCTCATCACCGTGGGCTCGTATTTCTTCCAGAACGACATCGCGCCGAAATGTCACAAGAAGATGGCACAGCTGCTTGTCGCCATGAAACAGAAGAGTCCGGAACTGGAAATCCCTGAAGGTGTCTTCTACGACGGCATCCCCGGTTGCAATCTTTATGTGCAGAAGAAGGATGTGGGCACAGGTATGCTGTACGGTGTCATGATATACAGAATGACGGACTCGTTCGAGGACGCGGCGATAATCCTTGCAGACTCCGGTCGACTGCAGTCGACAGCCGACAAGCACCATATCGTCCTCACGCTCCATTCTGGCGAATGGTTCGAGAACATGAAGTCGCAGGAGATGGCAGGTGCTGCCAGTGTGCCTTACCGCAGGGAGACATTCATGGACAAACGCATAGTGCTCGATTACAATGACGACCTTGAGGTGGACAATAATGTCTTTGCTGGTGATGCACGCGGCAAGAGCATCTCCGCCATAAAGGAGGGTCTCGTGAAGACCCGCCACGCCATAGACAGTGTCGGCAGGGCGATAAAGACCGATGTCGACCGACAGTATTTCGCCAAATATGCGCCTGAGAAACGCGACTCGGTCACAGGAGCACGCCTCGCGAAATCGGGCGGTAAGGCGTACGACCCTGACAGCGTCTATGCCTCCCTCTCGGCAGACGACAGACGCACGGCCATGACGCAGACGGCAAGCGAGGTGAGGATGGCGAAGGATTTTCTTGCCTTCGGCGGACTGATGGCTAAGGACGGACATCAGGTAGTGCGCGAACATTATCTTGAATGGATAAACAAGTTCACCACGGCCTCTCTTTGTCTGGTGTTCTTCTTCATAGGTGCGCCCCTCGGAGCCATCATCAGGAAAGGCGGTCTCGGTGTTCCGGTGATAATCTCCGTGGTTGTGTTCATCATCTTCTATATCCTTGACAATACAGGTTTCCGCATGGCCCGCATCGGCGACTGGCCGGTATGGTTTGCCAAAGGCATAGCCCCTGCAGTGCTGATACCTACGGCGGCATTCTTCACGTACAAGGCCAATAAGGACTCTGTCGTCTTCAATATGGACATGTATACGGACACGTTCCGCAAGATACTCGGACTGAGACTGAGCCGCCGTGTCGCGATGAAGCAGGTCATCATAGACGACCCGGACTATGAGACAGACAAGACGAGGCTGGCGGAGATTACACGCGACATCGTCGACTACAACCAGAAACACCGTCTGTGGCTCATGCCTAACATCCTGAGGGTATTCTTCGTCTATGTCCCCGACAAGGAGGTAGAGCGCATAGTCGCGGAACTGGAGAGTGTGATAGACGACCTTGGCAACACGCGTGAGAAAAGCATCATGAAATTGTTGAAGCAGTACCCTGTGGTCTCGGTGAAGGCGCATACCCGCCCCTTTGACCGCCGCTGGATGAATGTCGCGGCCTTTCTGCTGTTTCCTGTAGGCACATTCCTTTATATAAGGATGTGGCGCTTCCGTCTTCGCCTTTTCACAGACTTGAAGAAGGTGCACGAACTCAATGACGCACTTGTCAAGGAGATTGACACCTTATTATATAATAATACACAGCCGTAGCCATTTTGTGTGGCAGGCAATGGGTAAATCCCGTCTGCCTGTATAGGCAGGAAATGAAGGCTCTGGCTACAGGCATTGCGAAAGGTGACGGTTTGCTTGGCAGACCGTCACCTTTTACCGTCTATACGGTGACCTTTTACATGGCGAAAGGTCACCTTTTTTCGTGCCATGTCTCCCATGGCATTATTGCAAGGCTATGTTGTTGGATTGCCGCCTGTGGCGGTGCGTAGTGTTGACGGCTATCTGTTGCCGTGACGCTAAAAGCCTTGGGAATGTGCTTCCGATTCTTCTGCCAGTGTGTCAAATACGTTAAAAGAACAAAAAGGTAAATGGAAAAGTGTAGCAAATATTAGCAAAAACGGATAAAAATGATTAATTTTGCAGAGATTAACAAACCAAAACAACAAGTAAAAACGGAATTGCTATGTCAAATTTATCAGATCGTCTAAACCGTCTGGCGCCATCGGCAACTCTTGCTATGTCACAGAAAAGCTCTGAGATGAAGGCACTGGGTATCGATGTCATCAACCTCAGCGTGGGTGAACCTGACTTCAACACTCCGGATCACATCAAGGCTGCCGCTATCAAGGCTGTAGAGGACAACTGGAGCCGTTACAGTCCTGTGCCGGGATACCCGGAACTGCGCAAGGCTATCGTCAACAAACTGAAAAAGGAGAATGGCCTCGATTATGAGCCTTCCCAGATTCTTTGCTCCAACGGTGCCAAACAGTCTGTCTGCAATGCCATCATGGCACTTGTCAATGCAGGTGACGAAGTCATCATTCCGGCTCCTTACTGGGTGTCGTATCCGCAGATGGTGCTTTTGGCAGAAGGCACTCCCGTATTTGTCGAAGCTCCTATAGAACAGGACTTCAAGATTACTCCCGAACAGCTTGAAGCCGCCATCACGCCTAAGACACGTGCCATCATCCTGTGCTCGCCGTCCAATCCTACCGGCTCCGTATACAGCAAGGAAGAACTCGAGGCGCTGAAGAATGTGCTCCTGAAGCATGAGCGTGTCATTGTCATCGCCGATGAAATATACGAACATATCAATTATGTAGGGAAGCACGCCTCCATGGCGGAGTTTGCCGATATAAAGGACAGAGTCGTCGTCATCAACGGTGTCTCCAAGGCATACGCCATGACAGGATGGCGCATAGGATTCATCGCCGCGCCGGAGTGGATAGTGAAAGGCTGCAACAAACTCCAGGGACAGTACACGTCCGGTCCTTGTTCCGTATCGCAGAAAGCCGCCGAGGCTGCCTTCGCCGGTGACCAGCAGTGCGTGGAGGATATGCGCAAGGCATTCGAACGCCGCAAGAACCTTATCGTGAAACTTGCCAAGGAAATCCCTGGACTGGAGGTCAATGACCCTCACGGAGCGTTCTATCTCTTCCCGAAATGCTCGAGCTTCTTCGGCAAGAGCTGTGGCGACAAGGTGATAAACACCTCCACGGATCTCGCCCTCTACCTTCTCGAGAAAGGCCATGTGGCGACAGTCGCAGGCGATGCCTTCGGCTCTCCAGAGTGTTTCCGCATGAGCTACGCCACGAGCGACGAGAACATCGTCGAGGCAATGCGCAGAATAAAAGAATGTCTCGCTTCTCTTAAATAATAAAAGGAGTAAAAGACTTTTTTGACATTAATCATGGTTAAAATTCCTTAAACACGTGGTTTATTCTAATAAATTGCGTATCTTTGCGAGGAAAAACAATGATAGAATCTTATTTTTAAATCAATATTCATAACTAAATCTAAAAAAATCAATTATGGCAAATTCACAGAAAGCAGCTCCAGCTCAGAAGAAGCAGGGCTTCCAGGGTGTTCGCGCAGCGATTTGGATTATTGTACTCTGCTTCATCGCAGGTGTAGCATTCTACGAGTTCGTGCTCGGTAACCCAGGCAACTTCCAGGGTAACGACAACGCTAACGCTCCACTTCCAGGCAACCTTCTCGGTACAATCTACAAGGGTGGTATCGTCGTTCCTGTGATCATCACACTCCTCTTCACCGTGGTAGCACTCTCAGTAGAGCGCGGTCTCGCACTTTCTACAGCTAACGGTAAGGGTAAGCTCGCTAAGTTCGTCGCTGAGGTAAAGGCAGCTCTCGCAGCTAACGACCTCGCAAAGGCACAGCAGCTCTGCGACAAGCAGCAGGGTGTAGTAGGCAACGTAGTTTCTGCTTCCCTCAAGGCTTACAAGGAGATGGAGACAACTACTGGTATCAAGAAAGAGCAGAAGGTCTCTAAGATTCAGCAGGCTCACGAGGAGGCTGTACAGCTTGAGATGCCAACTCTCCAGATGAACATGCCTATCCTTGCAACTCTCGTTACTCTTGGTACTCTTACAGCCCTCTTCGGTACTGTGGTCGGTATGATTAAGTCATTCGCAGCCCTCGCAGCTGGTGGCGGCGGTGACTCTCTCGAACTCTCTACAGGTATCTCTGAGGCCCTCGTAAATACAGCATCAGGTATCTTGACATCTTGGTGTGCCGTTATTGCTTACAACTTCTACTCTAACAAGATCGATAAGCTCACTTACGCTCTTGACGAGGTTGGTTACACAATTGCTAAGACATACGAGGCTAACCACGAAGAGGCTTAATCTTTTTACTAACCCTTTAAAACTTTTATCGCTATGGGTAAAGTAAAAATAAAGAAAGCCGACGTCTGGATTGATATGACCCCGATGTCAGATGTCATGGTCCTTCTGCTCACCTTCTTCATGTTGACGTCAACATTCGTGAAGAATGAAGTGGTGAAGGTCAATACACCTGGCTCCGTGTCTGAAATCAAAGTCCCGGAAACCGAGGTCTTGCAGATTCTTGTAGACAAAGACGGCAAGATATTCATCGGTATGGACAAACCTGGATACATGAGAGAAATGTTGCAGAACTTCCAGAGCCAAGTGAGCGGTCTTAACCTCGCACCAATGCAGGAGAAGACATTCGTTGGTCTCGCTTCTTTCGGTATGCCAGTGTCAGAAATGTCAAATGTCCTCAAACATGAGGCCTCTGACGTCAACGAACTGCAGAAGTCTATGGGTATACCTACAGACAGTATCGATGGCGGCTGGAGCGAATTCCAGTATTGGGTGGATGCCGCTCGCAAGTCATCATTCGGTTCTGATATGAAGATTGCCATCAAGGCTGACGCAGCGACACCTTACAAGGTTGTCAAGAAGATGATGTCTGAACTCCAGGACATGAATGAGAACCGTTACTATCTTATAACATCGTTAAAGAAGGAGGGCGAATAATATGGCAAAGAAAAATGCAAGCCGCCAGAAAAAGGCTGAGACCCGCGTGGATTTCACCCCGATGGTGGATATGATGATGTTGCTTATCACCTTCTTCATGCTGTGTACATCTCTGAGCAAACCTCAGTCTATGCAGCTGACGATGCCAAGTAACGATAAGAATGTGAATGAACAGGATCGTGGCGCGACAAAAGCATCACAGACCATTACGTTGTATCTTGCCGGTAATGACGCAATATATCATGTTGATGGTATTCCTGAGTATGACAACCCTGCTTGTCTGAAAAAGACAACATGGGGCGCAGAGGGTATACGTAATGTCCTCATCAACCATAAGACAGAGGATGGCTACACTCCTGTAAAGAACATCAAGGCTTCCAAGGCTCTTCTTGATGCAGAACGCGCAAAAGACAAGTCTATGACAGACTCTGTGTACAATGCACGTCTTGCCAAAATCAAGGGTGGTGAACTTGAGACAGGCAAGGTTCCTACCTTGACAATCATCATCAAGGCTATGGACACAGCTTCATACAAGAATCTTGTTGATGCTCTTGATGAAATGCAGATTTGCGCAATAGGTAAGTATGTTATTGACCAGATCAATGATGACGACATGCGTCTTCTGAACGCAGCCGGTGTCAAGTAATCTGCGAAATGACAAATTGTTAAACCATAAAAAGAAAGAACAGAACTATGTCAAAGATAGATCTTATTTCAAATGATTGGACCGAGATTGTCTTCTCAGGTCGCAATCAGGCCTATGGTGCTTACCAGTTGCGTAAAGGTACAAGCAGACGTAACATCTTGTCAATGGTGTTCGTTGCTGCTGTCGCTGCGTTGGCATATGTAGGTCTTTCAGCATACAACTCTTACCAGGAAGCTCAGAAAGCCAAGTTCGAGGCAGAGATGGAGGCATCTCTCCTTGAACAGAAGAAGGAAGCCAAGGTCGAGAAGAAGACCGAGGCTCCTAAGATAGAGCAGGTTAAGCAGGTGGAGAAGGTAAAGTCTTCTATCGCCTTCACACCTCCTGTCATCAAGAAGGACTCTGAGGTAAAACCTGAAGAGGAGATGAAGACTCAGGATCAGCTTAATGAGAGCAAGACAGCCGTTGGTGCCTTCACTGTAGAGGGTAACGACGAAGAGGGAGGTACAATCCTCAAGGCTGTGGAAGAGATTGCAGCACCTGAACCTCCTAAGCATGAGGAGGAAAACAAGGTGTTCGATGTTGTAGAGCAGATGCCAGCCTTCCCAGGCGGTCAGGCAGCTCTTATGCAGTATCTCTCTTCTCACGTCAAGTATCCTGCAGTTGCTGAGGAGAATGGCATCTCTGGACGCGTTACAGTACAGTTCGTCGTAGAGCGTGACGGTAGTGTGACAGACGTCAGGACAATGAAGTCTGTAGACCCATCACTTGATAGGGAGGCAGAGCGCGTTGTCAAGTCAATGCCTAAGTGGATTCCTGGAAAGCAGAACGGCTCACCTGTTCGTGTGAAATACTTCGTTCCAGTTGTATTCCGTCTCCAGTAATATGTAAAATAAACACTATGTAATATGTGAAGAGTAGGGGCGAGGCTTCTCAAAGAGGGGTTTTCCTCTACTCTTCATCATTTTTTCAACAGTAACTTCCCACTCTTAGCTATACACAGGCAGATGCATGACAGCAGTATTATCAATACAAAGAACAGATATCCAATCTAGACGTATTGGTCTGATAGTTGCATTGTTGGTTTTCACACTCCAGCCTATGAAGTCCAAGAATGCAGACACTGATGCCTTGAATCTTTTGTCATACACAGAATGCAGTGAAGATTCATTGCATGGGACTGTACATGGAGATGAGGATAAGGTCGTTTATGATAAAGTAGAGCTTCTTCCGAGTTTTCCTGGTGGACAGCAAAACTTGTTCAGGTTTCTCTCGATGAATCTCAAATATCCAGCAGAAGCCGCCAAGAAACGTATTCAGGGAAGAGTCGTTGTTGGTTTTACCGTTGAAAAGGACGGTTCCTTAACAGGGATAGATATAAGCCAGCATTCCACAAACAGCCTGCTGGATAAAGAGGCGATGCGTGTGGTTTCCAAAATGCCAAAGTGGAGTCCTGGGCGACAGGATGGCCGCTTAGTGCGGGTTCGTTATCATTTGCCGATAGTATTCAGACTGTAAGTGTAGATACAGTGATTCCACTAAGTATTATAGTCATTAGAAACGTCAGATACATAATATATAGAGGACTTTTAATTAAAGTAGGCACTATGAAAAAAGTAATATACATATCGTTACTGATATTTATGACAACTCTTGGAGCATGTCAGAATAAATCCAAATCTGGAGGTAGGACAGATACCTATGCCTCAGGCGAGATGACTGTGATGTGCGATGAAAGTTTCAGCCCGATAATCAATGAAGAGATAAAGGTCTTCCATGCAACATATCCGGATGCGCAAGTCACCCCGGAATATACAAATGAACTTGATGCCTTCAATGCTCTAATGGAACAGAAAGTCCATCTGATAATCACTGCACGCAATTACAGTGAGAAGCAACTGGATTTCTTCAAGTCCAACGGCCTGCAACCACGTTATTTCCCTCTCGGTTATGATGGCCTTGCCTTCATCATCAACAAAGACAATGTCGATTCATGTATACATGTAAATGATATAAAGCGTATCCTCAGTGGTGTGGTGCGCAACTGGAACGAAATCAATGAAGGCTCAAAACTCGGAGAGATAGATGTCGTTTTCGATAATGCCAAATCAGCGGCAGTTCATTGGGCTGTGGACTCCATTCTTGGAGGCAAGCCGATAAACAGTCCTAATATAACGGCTGTCAATACAAGCGCAGAAGTCATCAATTATGTAGAGAAGACGAAAAATGCCATCGGCATTATAGGCAGCAACTGGCTTAATGACAAGCGGGACACGACAAATGTGACATTCAACAAGAATATCAATGTCATGTCAGTCTGTCAGGTAGAAGGAGCAAAGGCAGGCGAGATGAATTCCTGGAAGCCATATCAGTTGTATCTCCTTGACGGTCGCTATCCTTTCGCACGTACGGTATACGCTTTGCTTGTAGACCCGTATCATGGACTTCCTGTCGGATTTGCCAATTTCATGCAGTCGCCGATAGGACAGAAGATAATCCTTAAGTCTGCTCTCCTCCCTTATCGTGGAGACCTGCAGTGGCGTAAGGTCCAGACGAATTAGGAGGATGGCAAACGGCATATTCTTGCACCAGGAGCGGTTGACGTCCTGATGTTGGCATGAAGTTTGCAGATATGTGTGCAAGTGATGTCACATTGCCGTGAGTTTAGGCGTTGCTGTGGATGTCTAAGGATATGCATAACCTGAATATACATGAATCAGCAGAAGATAATACGATAGATAACAAATATTAATAGACTTATGAATACAATGAAATATCTTTTGGCTGGAGCACTGATGGTTGTCAGTGGCTCAGCAATGGCCCAGTCTTTCGACGAGGCAGTTAAGGCAATTAAATCTGGAAAGTCTGCTAAAGAGGTAGAGTCTCTTGTTAAGGATGTCAAGGATTGGAAGAAGAATGCAGTAGGTTTGGCACAGGTCGGCCGTGCATATCTTGATGTTAAGGATACCCTCAACACACGTAAGTATGCCAATCTCGCTGTCGAGGCAGAGAAGAAACTGAAAGAGGACAAGACAGCCGTCGGTTATATTCTTCTTGGTGACCTCGAGGTTTTCAATGACAATCCTGGAGATGCTGCTGCATGGTATCAGAATGCAATATACTTCAACCCGAAGGCAGCAGAGGCTTACAAGAAGTATGCTTTCATCTATCGTGGCCGTGACCCGAAACAGGCTGTGGAGACACTAGAGCAGCTTCGTACTGTAGACCCTTCCTATCCTGTTGATGCAGAGGCAGGACATATCTATTATATGTCAGCTACAAAGAACCATGAGTATATGCCGTTGGCTCTTCAGGCTTATCAGAAGGTGCAGCTTGCTGACCTTGCAAAGCTGGAGCCTTACTATATGACAGAGTATGCTCTTGTGGCATTTGCTTCACAGAAGAACGATTTGTCCAAGCAGATAGCAGAGTTCGGACTTAAAGCTACACCGCGAAATGCCGGTTACAACCGTTTGGCAATGTACAACTCTGTAGAGTTGAAGCAGTTTGAGGATGCTGTAAAGTATACAAACAAGCTCTTCAACGAGAGTGATACAGCAAACTTCACAGCTATGGACTATAAGTATGCTGCTCTTGCATATACAGGTATCAATGACTTTGACAATGCCATCGCAAACTACAAGAAGCAGGTTGAGGCCTCAACATCTGATGCTCAGAAGGCTGCTGCACTGAAAGACCTCTCTGACTCTTACAAGGCAAAGGGAGACCTTGCAAACTCACTTGCAACATACGAGGAATACCTGAAGCTCAATCCAAAGGCAAGTGCAAATGACTATGCCGGTTTTGCAAATATCTACCGCAATATGGCAGCTGAGCAGACTGGTGCTGAACAGAAAGAGTCTGTAGACAAGGCTCTTGCCATCTATAAGGAAATGATAGAGAAGTTCCCAACATCTGCAGATTATTGCAACTTCATGGCAGCCCGTACAAGCTCTATCGCTGACCCTGACCAGAAGCTTGGACTTGCACGTCCATATTATGACGCGCTTTTCTGCTCACTCTGCGCTGCAGGTGTGAAGGACAACAGCGACAAAGCACGTCTTGTAGAGGCTTGCCAGTATCTCGGCATCTATTTCTTCAAGATACAGAACGACAATGCAGCAGCTAAGCCATATTTCGAGAAGCTTCAGGAGGTAGATCCTGAGAATGCTCTTGCAAAGCAGGTCCTTGAGATTATTAAGTAATATAGACTGGAATATATGACATAGGGACAGACTGGATTCAGTTTGTCCCTATTTTTCGGTTATTGCAGTATGCCGAATCGTTGAGATACGCACTATGCTGAGATGCTCCGATTACGCCTAATGTCGCTCTAATTACAGAAAGGAAAGCTGAATACAGATAACATCAATCCGGTCTATTGTAATTACATACATAGTCTCATGCATGTCTTTTTACGGTATCATGTGAACTTTCTGTAATTTTCAGAAAGTATACTTGATATTTAGTATTCAATAAATGCTAATATGATACAATGTATGTGTGGAAATAAGGTGTAAAAAAAGAACCATTTGATTAAGCGGGAGCAGAGTGGATTCACTTACAATGCCAAGCGTGAAAACCAACGGTCGCTGACAGAAGTGAAAAGCAATGGTCGGATGAAATCCAACTGTTGATTAAGCGAGGACAGGATAAGTTCACTGACTATATGCCGAGCATACAAATATTCTGATGAAATACAATCATTTATGAACGATGACGAGAAATTCATGCGTATGGCATTGAAAGAGGCAGAGCAGGCGGCAGAGGAGAATGAGATCCCTATAGGTGCTGTCATAGTCTGCCAAGGGCGAGTGTTGTCACGTGCCCACAACCTTACAGAGACATTGTGCGATGTCACGGCTCATGCAGAGATGCAAGCCATAACATCAGCAGCCAACACACTTGGAGGCAAATATCTGCAAGACTGTACTTTATATGTTACAGTCGAACCGTGTCCTATGTGTGCCGGTGCGATAGGGTGGGCACAGATACCACGTATCGTCTATGGCTGTCCAGATGTCAAACGCGGCTACCGTGAGTATGCGCCGAAAGCGTTTCATCCGAAAGCTACGGTGACAGAAGGTGTGCTGTGTGATGAGTGCAAAGAACTCATGCAGTCTTTCTTCAGGAAAAGGCGCTGACGCAAATGCTGTATCATCTTATTGACACTCCTTTCATATGCAATTATGCCAATTGACAATCCTTTCACATGCAATTATGCCATATATAATATCATTATCAGAATACTCTCTGCATAATCGGTATCCCTGTCAATGTGCTTTTACATTGGATTCAATCCGACCATTGCTTTTCACTTCGGTCAGCGACCGTTGCTTTTCACGCTCGGCATATTAAGCAAGCTTCCTCTGTTCTCGCTTAACCAAATGGTAATATTATATGTCCATGTCCCATTTGCCTTGCACTGCACAATATGAATATAACAGCCGCCTATACACACTGGAAGCTTCACTTAATTAACAACAAAATGATTACTAAACTCCTTACTGTAAGTAAAGTCCTTTTAGCCATATTCTTGGCTTTTAGCAGTATGCCGTCATCGGCTGTCACAAAAATCTACTGCGCCCCAAACGGTTCAAGCAATGGCAACGGAACATTGTCCAGCCCCTATGACTTTGTCACGGCAGTGGGCAAGCTCGCTTCCGGCGATACACTGTATTGCCGTGGCGGAGTGTACAACTATTCATCTTCAATATCATTGAAATGCAAATCCGGCACGACAGACTACCGTACGGCAATATTTGCATATCCAGGAGAGATGCCTATCTTTGATTTCCGCAAACAGGCATACGGCAAGACAGGCATCTCTACGAGTGCCGATTATATCCATATCAAGGGACTTACTATACGCTATGCCGGCAAGAACGGCCTTCACAACAGTGGCGCGTATAACATCTTCGAGATGCTTGATGTCTATGGATGCGGCGACACAGGTGTGCAGATGAAAGGTGCAGGAGGCCACAACCTTATACTCAACTGCGATTCCCATGACAATTTCGACTATAAACTGGACAAGTCCGGCAATCTTACTTCCGCAGATTTCGGCGGCAATGCCGACGGTTTTGCCGACAAGCAGTATACAGGTGAGGGAAATACCTACAGAGGATGTCGCGCATGGAACAATTCCGATGACGGCTGGGACTGCTACCAGCGTGTGTCAGGAGAGACCCAAACCATTGTGGAGAACTGCATCTGCTACAATAATGGTCCTTATACCTACGATATGACCGGCCATCCGCGCTATGAGGTGGATAAGGACTGGTTTGACAAGTTTAAGGGTGAAGGCGTTGATGTCACTATGCGCCATGGTGACACACGTCGCGTCACAATCGCCAACTATGCCAACGAAGGCAATGCCAACGGCTTCAAGATGGGCGGCGACTATACCCGCCACAACTTTACCGTGCGCCACTGCCTCGCCGTGGGCAACAATGCCCGTGGACTTGACCAGAACAACAACGACGGCAAGATGTATTTCTACAACAATACATGTTACAATAATGTGCATAATGTAGGCATGAACAATCCCTCTTACGGTTCTGCTGTCTTGTACAACAATATCAGTCTGCACGGTGATAAAGAGCAGAAAGAGCCGGCGGAGAGCAGGGGAGACCAGCTCAACTGCCGTGAGATAGTATGCAGCAACAACACTTGGGACATCGAAGGGCTGGAATGGTCAGAGAGCGACTTTATGTCACTCGACACCACTCTGATACTCTCTCCGCGAAATGCCGACGGTTCTCTGCCGGAGATTCCTTTCATGCGACTTGTCAAAGGCTCACGCCTTATCGATGCGGGAACGGCAAATACAGGACTTGCTTTCTACGGTTCTGCCCCAGACCTCGGTTGTTATGAGCATGAGGAAGGCACGGAACACATCGCCGTTTCCATGGATATCACAGGCCCTGTGTCACAGACCGTGCGTGCAGGCCGTAATATCACGACCGTGACAGTCACTGCCGGCGGAGGCGCAAAGGGCATTGTACAGAAAGAAGCTACTGGTATTGACGGTGTTACGGTTTCCGTAAAAGGTCTTTCCGCTATAGTCAGCGGAGCCCCAGCAATGCCTGGGACATACTCTGTCATCCTCGCTCCTGTCGTCGATTATGATACAGACCAGGCCGTCACGCTGACAATCACAGTCACTGACCCTACAGCTCCCGTCATAGCCTATGTCACGACATCCTCCACCTCCGTGCCTTCCGCAGACACGAAGATAGTGGAGGCTATCCGTAGAACCTTTGAAGTTAAACTGTTTGACGCATCTTCCTCTTCCAATGACTATTCAGACTGCGATGCCCTTGTCATCAGTTCGCTGCCAAGCTCAGGCCTGGCAGGTGTGAAAGGTTTAAAAAACAATACTTTACCGACACTCCTCCTGAAGCCATGGATGATGAAAAGCTCAGTCTGGAACTGGGCCACAGCGGTAAATACCTCTTCGCCGAATGTCGATATTGTCAAGGCCGACCATAAGATTTTCACAGGCTTGGACACCCAAGGCGGCACACTGTGCCTTATCGGCGCTGTTTCCGGCGATGCCCTTTCCTATATCAGCTCATATACAAACTGCTCAGGTGTCACACCTCTTGCCACAGTCAGCGGCAAGGACTGCATCGCCGAACTGACAGGGGCGACGATGAACGGGACGAAAATCTCGCAGAAATACATTGTCATGGGTATCCATGAGTCCTCCATGGCCACGGCCACGGCTGACGCACAGACACTTGTCAGCAATGCTGTCCATTATATTCTCGGACGCGAGATACCAGGGACGACAGGCATAAACACTATCATTGGTGATACCTCCGGCAGCCATTCCAATGATGTATACAACACCGCAGGCCAGCGTATCGTGACCACTGCCCATGGTATAGCAATCTCAAACGGACGCAAGACCATCATCAGATAATGCCAGCGGCTGTCCTTAGCCATCATCTTCATACGGCTACAAGCAGCAAGACTTCCACAAGTCCATGGCGAATCGTATGCAGAATGTTTTGGCAACATCAGCATCATATCATAAGTAAGTCAATTTCACATATAATATATGAATAACATAAAACGAATAGTGCTTACCGGTGGCCCTTGCGCCGGCAAGACAACAGCTCTTGTGAGAATCAGAGAACATTTCTCAAGTCTTGGGTATAAGGTCTTTACAGTCCCGGAAGTCCCGACGATGATAACCCAGACAGGCTGGAATTATCTTACGGACAACAAAAGATTCTATTACGAAGGCGAGCTCGTCATCCTGCAGTTGCAGCTTGCACTTGAGGACAGTGTGCAGCGGATGGCTGAGACAGTTGCGCCCGATACGCCTTGCGTGATAATCTGCGACCGTGGCACAATGGACATCTCCACCTACATCCCGCGCGAGATGTGGGAAGAATTGGCGCAGAAGGTTGGGTACACCACCGATGAGCTACGTGACCGTTACGACGCTGTGCTCCATCTTGTCACCGCCGCCGACGGCGCCGAGGAGTTCTATACCACGGAGACTAATGCCAACCGCTATGAGCAGGCCAATGAGGAGGGGTTGCAGATAGCGCGTATGCTTGACCATAAAGTCTTCGATGCCTGGTTTACCCATCCGCATGTCCGCGTCATAGACAACAGTTCAGACTTTGACCTGAAACTCAACCGTGTGCTCACGGAAATCTCCCAGGTGCTGGAACTTCCGTTGCCAGTAAAGGAGGAGCGCAAGTATATTGTGGAGGTAATCGGCGATATGCCGGAGTGCATTGAGAGCGAGATTATCCAGACATACCTTGTCGCCGACCCAGGATATGAGGTGCGTCTGCGCCGCCGCCGACAGGACGGGCAGGCGATAAACATCCATACCACGACAAAGATGATTTCCCCGAAAGAGAAGATTGTCACCGAGCGTCAAGTCAGCAACAGCCTCTACGAGTCACTCCTGCAGCAGGCAGACCCTTACCGTTTCACGATACGCAAGCAGCGCCGCAGCTTCATCTGGTGCGGACAGTATTTCGAACTTGACACCTATCTCACGCCGGAATCCGGTCTCATGATTCTCGAGACAAAGGAGAAGACCTGCCATGAGGAGGTCAATTTCCCTCCGTTCCTGAGAGTCGTGGAGGATATTACCGGCAATACAAAGTATTATAACTATAACCTTGCATTGAAGCGGTAGCACGGCATAATGTATTCTTGGGAGATTATAAGAACCATTTGATTAAGCGAGAGCAGAGGAAGTTTGCTTACTATGCCGAGCGTGAAGATGGTCGGATGGAATTCAACTTTTGCAGTAGATTAGAAATAGGAGCGATATATTAAAGGAAAACTATATGACAATATGAATAAAGTTTTGTATCTTTATGCGATGGTGAGCCTCTTGCTTACGCTTTCCACAATATCTGCCCGGACTTTGTCGGGTTTGCCTGAGGGCATGGCATCTGACTTCTGCAAGGCGGAAATGTCAGCCTATCATAATGCGCAGAGATATGTCCACGAGAAAGACATGACGGGAATGCCAGTGCAGGATGGGTCTTCATACTCAGACCTGTCTGTTTCCATAGTCCCCGATGATGTCTGTTTTGATGGCATTGCCTATGCTTATGAGAATTACAGCTTCCATCTTTCACTTGAAAATGTGGACTTCACGAACTGCGAATGGCAGTTGTCCCTACCTCTTGCTGACGGGACTCCCTCAATAGCCTGCCAGTCTGTCGGCAGGACATTTACCACTCCGCAGCTGACAGACTTTGAACAGTATGCACAAACGGCAGATGAACAGGTGTGGGGAGAGATTCTGTTTGAAGGAGTTGCAGGCGGGAAAACAATCTCCGCCTCTTACCCTATATCTTTTCAGCAGAAGCCTCATATCATATCAGTGGAAGTTATAAGCACAAATGTCAACGCTGATAATCCTTACTGCTTTGACGCACTTGTCGGAATAAGGTATGAAGGTTCTCAATATGTGCATGCGTATGTAGAGGAGGAGGGCAATCCCTATCTGACCTCCTATTATTCGTCGGCGAAGGATTATACTGAGATGAATCTTACGAATATAACATCAAGGAGTAGGGCTTGGCTTGACATTACTGTCCGTAATGAATATGGCAGTGACCACGCTGTCCTTGAACTCTCCGGCGGCAGCAGTACATCGTGTGTCCCGACAGAAATGACTGTCGGGCGGGATGGTGACGGAAGCGTATCGCGCATGGATGTTTATGACATGCAGGGACGGTATATCGGTCCATACTATAGTTGCATACGACAGCTTCAAGGAGGAATGTATCTGCTGCGCTCTTACGACGAAAACGGCATCTGCTGTAAGGTGTTGAAAATAAAGGTGTATTAGACCGTATAACAAAGGGTGACCTTTTGCATGGCGAAAGGTCACCCTTTGCCGTATAAAAGGTAACCTTTCACAATGCGAAGGGTTACCTTTTGTCGTGTATGGGCATAAGGCACGCTTCGTGATGCATTACCGCGTCATATCCATGCAGATAATCCTTGGATTTCCCAGCCCAGGACCTTGGATTTCATCCGACCATTTTCTCGCTCGGCATAGTAAGCAAGCTTCCTCTGCTCTCGCTTAATCAAATGGTTGTCTTGCATGCACAGCCTGTGTGTCTTTTCTTGGAAGCTGTGCGTATCTGGCGGATACACACTTATGCTTTCAAGGCTGCTTACTTGTCAAGAAACAGCAGTTTTTCTCTATGCCTTTTATAAAAAAGTGCAGTTTTGTCCATCCTCTGCCTATCTATGACACACCCTCGTTATACCTTTGTGCCATGAAAACTGAAATATGAATTGAAAAGTAATCATTATGGCACTTTGGAGAATTGTTGTAAAAACCGGCGGCAACGCAACATACAATGACCGACGGCAATGCCTTGCTAAGGGGATGTCTGTCACAGCAAGTACAGTACCAGCCACCCAGCCTCTGGGATTGAGTCGGGAACAGATGTCGCTTGCCCGGCTCTTCATGGACAAGTATGGCATCGGGATATACTCACGTAAGATGAGCAGGTCAGATTTCTATTGTATAAAGGTGGGATAATGACCGTTATTTCAAGGTAATTTATCTTCGATATAATCAAAGATATATAGAAAAGAGTTAAATCTTTTGAGATAACTGTTAATAAGTGTTACCCCCCCTAAAATGGAGCTGAATTGCAATAATATCATTACCTTTGTATAAATGCATTATGCTTATGCTTGGATCTGGCGAGGTAACATGTGTTGAAATGTGAAGCGATGAGAATGAATCGTCAAGAAGCAATCTGCAGAGCAGTTGGCTTATGGATTCCTGCTTACGGATTTATGTGTGAGAAAATACAGTAACGATATATGGAGAGAGAATTTGAGCCTTGGAAGTCTAAGGGCTTCTTGGGCTCTTTTTCTCTCGATATTAGTCAGATAGAGCCGGAATGAGAGCTATACGGTTCTCTTCTGATTGAATGTAGGTATGACAATAGAATAACTCTAATAAGTGCAAAAACAGTGTGCGATAGAGTTAAGAATTGTTTTTATTGTGTATCGGAAAAGCGGAAAGTAGGGCAATATTTGTAACTTTGTCACATATATCCGTTTTTGTAGAGAAGGATATTGTCTGTAAGATGGACACCATTTCTGCGCCTTAGTGTTGCAATGTGCTGTCTTATATTGAGGGATGAAGAATTAAAGTTTATAAATAACCGTAATATTATGTTGAGAGGATATGTTACATTCGTATGTAATGATTGTGGGCATCAGTTTGAAGAGATAGGCCTTGTGTGGAAAGACACCAGCCTCATCACGCCCGTAAAGTGTAAGGAATGCGGCAGTATACACACTTGTCCGAAGATGACATCGTGGCTGGACAGGATGAGGTATGCTGTGCTGTGGAAGCAGATGGAATGACGTTTGTTCTGTTGCATGAGACCTGACGCCTGCAAGTTTTTCCCGTGATGAAGACTTGCAGGTGTGGTATTTATATGGATCGGATATATTCATGTGACAGGATATGTGTCTTTCGGTAATGTATGGATACTGTCTGCAGCGTGTCGCTGCTTGCCGGAACATCAATACAGCAGCTTCTTTATATATAAAAAAAAGCGATGACCTTCACAGGCAACCGCTCTTAGCTTCAATAGGTATTAGTATTTGTAAGGTAAAAAGATCGTTTTCAGGATAACGGGTGCAAAGGTAAGGACTTTTCAGGAGAGTTGCAAGTATTTGGGCTACGTTTTTCATTGTGCAAAAATTGTGCACGGACACAGGAACATTTTTTAACATAACGGAGGATTCAGTCGCGTGATGTTTCCTGATTCTTGACATATTTATGCTGTAACACCTTTTGTTTTTGTATTATTTAAGGACTTGCTGGCAGATGACTGTACATTAGGCTGTAATAGGGATGGTTGGCAAGTCAATAAATTGGATTGAAATGATGATAAGTATCGGAATTGTTTGGTACTGTCGTTGAGATTGTGTACTTTTGCAATGGATTCAGTAAGCCGGATGTCATTACCGGAAGAGTGGACACCTAAAAAAAATAGTGTAGCAATGATAGATCAGATTATCGAGTACAACAAGATGTTTGTTGCAGACAAGAGGTATGAGCAGTATGTTACGGACAAGTATCCGGACAAGAGGCTTGCCGTGCTCAGCTGTATGGACACGCGCCTCACTGAACTGTTGCCTGCGGCATTGGGATTGAAGAACGGTGATGCGAAAATCATAAAGAATGCCGGCGGCTTGGTCATTTCCGCCTTCGATTCAGCCATGCGCAGCATCATCGTAGCCATATACGAGCTCGGAGTGGAAGAGATAATGGTCGTGGCACATACCCATTGCGGCGCATGCCACATGAGTTATGACCATTTCCATGAGGCTATGATAGCCCGTGGCGTGACGGACAAGACTCTTGATACTATCCGCAAGTGTGGCATAGACCTTGATGCATGGCTTGAAGGATTCAAGGATACGCAGGAGTCTGTACGCCGTACTGTCGAGACGATAAGGACACACCCGCTGGTGCCGCAGGACATCGTGGTGCGTGGTTTCATCATCGATTCAGAGACAGGAGAGCTGGAGGAGATATAAGGGGTATCATGCCGTGCCGTGTGCCGTATACCTGTTGAACGCTTATAGATGACGGTATGCTGTGCATTGCATGAGGACTTTCTCTGTTAAAGACAAAAAAACATGTGGTGACATGCCTGTATTGTCAGGCTGTGTCACCACATGTCCTTTTGCATGCAGCATGATGCTGTGCGGTTGTTTTTTGTCATTCAGGCTATGCTTGTGCCTGACCTGCTGTCACTTTTCTGCCAAGGCGGAGACAACATCCCAGTCGATGATGTCCCAGATGGCCTTCACGTGGTCAGCCCTTCTGTTCTGGTAGTCAAGGTAGTATGCGTGCTCCCAGACATCGATGGTCAGCAACGGCTTCAGTCCGTGGCGCAGAGGGTTGTCGGCATTCTGCATCTGATGGATGGAAAGGTCGCCGTTTGCGTCCATTGCAAGCCATGCCCAGCCAGAGCCGAAAAGACCTGTTGCAGCCTCGCTGAGCTTCTCGCGCAGGCCTTCCATGCTGCCGAAAGCACTGTCAATCTTTGCCTTCAGAGAGGCAGACGGGCAGGTCTTCTTGCCGTCGGGTGACAGTTGCTTGAAGTACAATGTATGGTTGACCACCTGTCCGGCGTTGTTGCCGAGTGGCCCTGTGGCTTTTGCCGCAATCTCCTCAAGGGATTTGCCCTCGAATTCACTTCCTGTCACAAGCCTGTTGAGGTTGTCGACGTATGTCTGCAGGTGCTTGCCGTAATGCAGGTTTATTGTCTCTGTACTGATAATCGGCGCAAGTGCGTCAGCTGGATAGCCAAGTACTGGCATTGTAAAATTTGTGTTGTTCATAATTGCAAGCTGATTAAGTCAGTAAAAAGTGTCAAGATTGTGGTGTGTTGCAGTCTTTCATTCACCGCCATTCCGGTATCGTATATTGCCGGAACGGCGGTGACCGGCTGTCAATAAACCGTTGTCAATAGTTGTCCTTCATGACTTCAAAGTATGCCTGTGCGTGCAGACATGCAGGACACTCCAGAGGAGCGGCGCTGGCCTCTACGATGTATCCGCAGTTGCGGCACTGCCAGTAGACCTTGCCGTCCTTCTTGAATACGGTACCCTCCTCGAGGTTCTTTAAGAGCTTGCGGTAACGGCTTTCATGTCCGCGTTCGGCAACGGCGATGTTGCGGTACATTTTTGCGATGTCGTCAAATCCCTCTTCCTGGGCGATGTCGGCAAATTTCGGATAGTCAATCTCTGCCTCCTCGTGCTCGCCTTTTGCTGCTGCGTGAAGATTCTCAATGGTTGTTCCGATTACTCCGGCAGGGAAAGAGGCTTTTACCTCACACTCACCTCCCTCAAGATACTTGAACATACGCTCTGCATGCTCCTTCTCCTGATTGGCTGTCTCTTCGAAAATGGCAGCAATCTGTTCAAACCCTTCCTTCTTGGCTTTTGAGGCAAAGTATGTATAACGCATTCTTGCCTGGCACTCTCCTGCAAATGACTGCATCAGATTCTTCTC
>JAIDEM010000161.1 GCA_029054825.1 Prevotella sp.
ACGGTGCAGGAAAATCAACTCTCCTGCGTGCCATCTCCGGCGAACTGGAGCCAAACAAAGGCACTGTAGAGATGGGCCCGGGCGAGCGAATGTCAATACTGGAACAGGACCACTTCAAGTATGACGGTTTTACAGTGATGAATACGGTTCTCATGGGACATCAGCCACTCTGGCAGAACATGCAGGAGAAAGAGGCGCTGTATATGAAGGCCGATTTCACTGACGAAGACGGTGTAAAGGTCGCAGAACTTGAAGAGAAATTTGCGGAGCTCGGAGGATGGACAGCTGAAAGCGATGCCGCACAGCTGCTGCAGAATCTCGGCATAGGCGAGGCTCTTCATCAGAAGATGATGTCGGATCTCTCCAATACAGAGAAGGTGCGTGTCATGCTGGCAAAGGCATTGTTCGGAAATCCTGACAACCTCCTCCTCGATGAGCCGACCAACGACCTTGACCTCGACACCGTACAGTGGCTTGAGGAGTATCTTTCCAATATCGAGCAGACCGTCCTCGTAGTCAGCCATGACCGTCACTTCCTTGATGCCGTCTCCACACAGACTGTGGATATCGACTTCGGCAAGGTGACTGTATTCTCAGGAAACTACTCTTTCTGGTATGAGTCGTCACAGTTGGCTCTCCGTCAGGCACAGAACCAGAAGGCGAAGGCGGAAGAGAAGAAGAAGGAACTGGAGGAGTTTATCCGACGTTTCTCTGCCAATGTGGCGAAATCAAAGCAGACGACATCACGTAAAAAGATGCTTGAAAAGCTCAATGTGGACGAGATTCAGCCTTCTACACGTAAGTATCCGGGAATCATCTTCACTATGGAGCGTGAGCCAGGCAACCAGATTCTTGAGGTGGAAGGCCTGAAAGCAGTAGAGGAAGACGGCACTGTGCTGTTTGACAACGTGAGCTTCAACATAGAAAAGGGACAGAAGACCGTATTCCTATCTCATAACCCGAAGGCCATGACCGCCTTGTTTGAGATAATCAACGGCAACCGTGAAGCACAGGGCGGCACATACAAATGGGGCGTAACCATCACGACAGCCTACCTGCCACTTGACAACACAGAGTTTTTCCAGACAGAGAAGAACCTTGTAGAGTGGCTCTCACAGTTCGGTCCGGGCAACGAGGTGGCAATGAAGGCATTCCTCGGACGTATGCTCTTCAAGCAGGAAGAGGTGGAGAAGCATGTCAATGTGCTCTCTGGTGGTGAAAAGATGCGTTGCATGATTGCACGTATGCAGATGAAAAACGCCAACTGCCTTATCCTTGACACTCCTACAAACCATCTTGACCTTGAGTCTATCCAGGCGTTCAACAACAATCTGGTCACTTTCAAGGGCAACATACTCTTTGCGTCGCATGACCACGAATTCATAAACACCGTGGCAGACCGTATCATAGAGCTTACGCCAAAAGGCACTATAGACAAGCTGATGACATACGATGACTATATCTACGACGAAGCTATCAAGGAGCAGAAAGCGAAGATGTACAATTAATGTCTGACCTATATATATACATTATTTATTATAAGAGTTTGCATCAATATTTGGTCATAAACAACAATGATGGGAAAAAGAAACACATTATTCACACGTTTCCGCAAGAGCATCATGGATTGGCACACTATTTGTAAGAATAAAGGGCAGACCAAATACAAAACAAACATTATGGAAGAAAAGGAACAGAATATAAACGAGGAGCTTCAGCCTGAGGTTGAAGCTCCTGTAAATGAAGAGAGCACTGTAGACGAGACACCGGCAGAGGACTGCGGACAGGAAGAGGAGAAGGAAGAGACTCCTGCAGAGCCTACTCTCGAAGAGCAGATTGAGGAACTCAAGACACAGATGCTTTACAAGCAGGCTGAGTTCGAGAATTTCCGCAAACGCACTCTTAAGGAGAAAGCAGACCTCATCCTCAACGGCGGAGAGAAGACCGTAAAAGCTATTCTCCCTGTACTTGACGATTTCGAGCGTGCCGTGCAACAGGCAGAAACAGCAGAGGATGTCACTGCCGTGAAGGAGGGAATGGAACTCATCTTCAAGAAATTCATCGACATACTGAAGAAGATGGGTGTCGAGAAGATAGAGACTCAGGATGTAGACTTCAATACCGACATCCACGAGGCTGTCGCTCTTGTCCCAGGAATGGGGGACGACAAGAAAGGCAAGGTCATTGACTGCGTACAGACAGGGTATACCCTCAACAGCAAAGTCATCCGTCATGCCAAGGTAGCTGTCGGACAGTAGTCCGGATTTTGACATTATGGTGGGTTCAGGAAACGACGCCGGGACGTCTGACAAAAAGACACTTTGTCTTGTCTGCCAGACAATGTGGCAGACAAATATGCTATGATACGGACGAGACCCCACCACAGAACAGGTAGTAAAAACGTAACTTTCAGAACACACCACTATGGCAAAAAGAGATTACTATGAGGTGCTTGGAGTTGGAAAACAGGCAAGTGCTGATGAAATAAAGAAGGCCTACAAGAAACTGGCCATAAAATATCATCCTGACCGTCAGGCAGGAAAGAGTGACGCAGAGAAAAAGGAGGCAGAAGACAAATTCAAGGAGGCTGCAGAGGCTTATTCCATACTCTCTGACGAGCAGAAGCGCCAGCAGTATGACCAGTTCGGATTCAACGGCCCTAATATGGGCGGAGGATTCGGCGGAGGCGGTGGCTTTGGCGGATTCGACATAAACGATATCCTCAATTCCGTCTTCGGTTCCGGATTCAACTTCGGTGGCGGCGGCGGTGGCTTTGAGAGCTTCTTCGGCGGCGGTGGCGGCGGACGGCATCAGCAAGTACACCGTGGCTCCGATCTTCGACTTAAAGTCCGGCTTAATCTACAGGAGGTATCGACAGGCGTTACCAAAAAGTTCAAGGTACGCAAGGACTGTACCTGTCCGCATTGCAAAGGCACTGGTGCGGAGGGGAACTCACAGCCAGAGACATGTAACACATGTCATGGTAGCGGTTATGTGCTCCGTTCACAGCAGAGTCTATTCGGCATGATGCAGACACAAAGCCCTTGTCCTGAGTGCCAGGGTGAAGGCAAGGTAATAAAGAACAAATGTAACTACTGCCACGGCACTGGTCTTGTGAAAGACGAGGAGATTGTTGAGGTCCAGATTCCTGCCGGTGTACAGGACGGTATGGTAGTCACTGTCCCTGGAAAAGGAAATGCCGGAGCACACAATGGTGTCAACGGCGACATACAGGTGTTCATAATGGAGGAGCCAAACGATACATTTGTACGTGACGGCAACGATATCCGCTATAATCTGTTGCTCGACTTCCCTACTGCTGCTCTTGGAGGCAAAGTTGAGGTTCCGACCATCGACAACAAGAAACTTGCCGTAACCATTGAGCCGGGAACACAGCCGGGCAAGACACTCCGCCTCCGCGGCAAGGGTCTTCCTACAGTACAGGGATACGGATACGGCACAGGAGATATGGTACTGAACATCTCCATATATGTTCCGAAAACCTTGTCAAAGGACGAGAAGAACGCTCTGGAGAAGATGAAGAACAGCGACAACTTCAAGGCCGACAGCTCTACGAAGCGTACGATATTCGAGAAGTTCCGCAACTACTTCAACTAATCTCAGAATTCTCATCAAGACGGCAGAGCAACGGCTTTTACACGGGTTGCGTATCATTGACAACAATATTACAATATGAACTATTCTGAAACAATAGACTATTTATATGCATCAGCCCCAGCCTTCACAAAGGTTGGGGCTGATGCATATAAGCCCGGGCTTTACACTACAGAGGCCCTGGACAAACATGCAGGGCATCCACACAAGGAATATCTCACCATACATGTTGCCGGAACCAACGGCAAGGGTTCATGCAGCCATACCATTGCGGCAATATTACAGTCGGCAGGCTTGAGAGTCGGACTGTACACCTCCCCACATCTTGTAACATTCCGTGAACGGATAAGGGTCAATGGGAATATGATAAGCGAGCAGTATATCACGGACTGGGTAGCAGACAACAAGGCCTTCTTTGAACCATTGCACCCCTCTTTCTTCGAACTGACAACTGCCATGGCATTGGAGTATTTCCGTGACAGCAAAGTAGACATTGCCGTAATAGAAGTCGGTCTTGGCGGAAGGCTTGACTGCACAAACATCATCACGCCGATACTGTCGGTCATAACAAACATATCATTCGACCACACACAGTTTCTCGGTAATACACTTGCTGCCATCGCATCGGAAAAGGCTGGTATAATCAAGACCGGTGTACCTGTCGTAATCGGCGAGACAACTGCCGATACACGCCCGGTATTTCAGGATAAGGCTACAGCTGTCGGCGCTCCGATTCGTTTTGCAGAGGACAACGCCATAGCATTTGACGGCACGTTTGAACTGAAAGGACTTTATCAGGAAAAGAACAGACAAACTGTCCTAAACTGTGTTCCCCTGCTTACAGACCAGCTGGAAAAATATGGCATAGAAATATGTGATATCACAGAGAAAGTTAGATACGCCATGGCACACGTCTGCGAACTAACAGGACTTATGGGACGCTGGCAGACTCTCAGCAACAGACCATTGGTGATATGCGACACAGGACACAATGTAGCAGGATGGAAGTATCTTGCACGACAGATCAGCGAGACATTCAGTTCTTTGCCAGACGGTTCCACCTTACGGATTGTATTCGGCATGGTAGACGACAAGGATATAAACACCGTCATGGATATGTTGCCAAAAGAAGCCGTTTACTATTTCACACAGGCTGAGACACATCGTGCCATCCCTGCCTACAAAGTGATGGAGGCAGCCACACGACATTCGCTCCAAGGCACGACATTCGCTTCCGTCCATGATGCATACAACGCAGCATACAACGACAGCACCGCGGACGACATGATATTCATAGGCGGCTCAAGCTATATCGTGGCAGACCTCATGACATATATGAAACACTCATAACAAGACTATTCTATCTGACTTACAGTGAAAGACATCTACGGACATATAGGGGCTTTGCTCGTCACCGTTGTATGGGGAACGACATTCGTAAGCAGCAAAGTGTTGCTTAACAACGGCATCAGACCAGAAGAAATATTCTTCATGCGTTTCCTTCTCGCCTATATATGCCTTGCAATAGTGTCCCACAGAAAGCTATGGGCAGATGACTGGAAAGACGAACTGACAATGTGCGGGCTCGGCATAATGGGCGGTTCGTTGTATTTCCTCTTGGAAAACATCGCGCTGACTCTCTCCACATCTGCCGAGGTCTGTATCCTCGTATGCACATGTCCGCTCGTTACCGCATTGCTCATGGCTTGCTTCTACAAGGACAAACAGCTCAGCAAACGACAACTGCTGGGCTCTGCCGTGGCATTTGCCGGCATGATTATGGTCGTCCTCAACGGACAGTTGATTCTCCATCTCAATCCCATAGGTGATATCCTCGCCTTTTCCGCCGCCATCACATGGGGACTGTATTCACTTTTCATGCGCAGAGTAATGAAACGCTACAGCCCTGATTTCATCACACGCAAGATATTCTTCTATGGCATAGTCACAATATTACCATATATAGGCTATACTCACTGGATAACCTCCACTCCTGACACATGGTATACGCAACTGGCAGGAGACAATACACCGGTAATCTGGTGTAACATACTGTTTCTCGGACTTATAGCTTCATTCTGTGCATATCTTCTATGGAACTGGGCGATGTACCGCTTGGGAGTCGTAAACTGTACTAACTATGTCTATCTGCAACCGATGGTGACAATGATAGTCGGAGCTGCCGTGCTGGACGAGCAGATAACAATAATGGGTCTATGCGGCATGATTGTACTGACACTCGGTATGGCAAGGGCATTGGCAAAAACATAACAAACCAATATGTACAGGATATAACATCACAAGCAGATGCCATCCATTGCCAAGAACTAAGTCAACGCCAATACAACGGCATCTAATCATAACAAATCTTAACTTTCAGCCGTTGCTCTTTATAATATTTTGTGAACAACAAGATTCTTTGTACCTTTGCAGATGAAAAGCAAAGTGCTTTTTAAGGGGTGCCCACTTATTGGTGGTGCTGAGATTAAACCCTCGACCTGATCTGGGTAATGCCAGCGTAGGAAAGACGACCATCTCCTGTAAACAAAATGAGATGGACAGCGCGAAAACAGGTTGGTTGATGGTTGTCGGTTGTGAGTTTTGGGTTATCGGTAACCTAAAACCCAAAACCTAAAACCACTAATCCCTCCCTTTTAAAACTTATCATCATATACACGAAAAGATGAAGAAATTCTTCTTTGCTGCCATTATTGCCATAGCCACAGACGGTATGGTAATGGCACAGAACCAGGATTCTCTCCGTGTGCAGCAACTCGGAGAAGTCACGGTGAAAGGCGTGCGCGCATCCAAGGACGCACCATTTGCCGTATCCAATGTCAAGAAGCAACAGCTTCAGGAGTTTTCCAAGACAGGACAGGAACTGCCATTCCTCTTTGCCCGTACACCAGGCGTACTGGCATGGAGCGAGAACGGTGTAGGAACAGGTACGACCTACATGCGTATCAGAGGCGCGGCGGGCTCACGAATCAATGTCACACTTGACGGCGTTGCACTCAACTCTCCGGAAGACCAGTGCGTCTTCTGGGCAAACATGAACAGTTTCGGTTCTATTCTCGGCAGTGCACAGATACAGCGTGGAGCAGGAACGTCATCCAACGGCGACGGAGCTTTCGGAGGAACCATCTCGCTCATGACAGCTCTCCCGCAGCATGCACCGTCAGCAGAAGTCTCCGCCTCATACGGCTCATACAATACATGGAACTGGGGTGCGCAATTCTCCACAGGACTGACAGGCATACGTCTGCCACGACACCATCTCGTCCTTGAGGGTGCTTACCACCAGACGACAACCGACGGATATATCCATGGCACAGAAGGAAAGTCGGGCAACTACTACGGCGGACTGACATTTATCAATCAGCAGCAGAACTTCAAGATCAGTTACAAGAACATCGGGAGCTTCGAGTCTACAGGACAGGCATGGAGCGGTGTCACAGCTGGTAACGATGATTACAGTCTCAATATATACAACGGTGTAAGGACATACAAGGACATGTACCGTCTCGGTCTCGGAAAGTTCAACAGTCTCTACGAGAACTTTGAGCCGGACTGGAACGGAGGTTGGGAGATATCCCGATACAAGATGGCTGACGGCTCACTGTGGGAAAAGACTACCGACAATTTCTGGTACAATCACAATCTTCTCTCCATGGCATGGCAGATAAACGACAAGTGGAGCACATCTGCTACCGCTCACTATACACATGGCTACGGATACTACAACGAGTTCAGATACAACAACAAACTGTCCAAGTTCGGTCTGTCCATGACGCCGGATGCCGACCACAGTTTCGCAAAGCGCACAGACTTTGTCCGCAAGAAAGGCCTGTCGCACGATTTCTATGGAATAATCCTGAACACCAACTACAAGGACACAAAGTGGGACATCATCGGCAATATCGCTGCTCGGCAATACAGCGGCAACCACTACGGCTACCTCACATACATCGCTGACAAGGATGTACGCGACTACTATCTAAACTCCAACGGCGAATATCAGTACTACGACTCTGACGCCGACAAGACGGATCTCAGCGCCTTTGCCAAGGCTACATACCACATAACACCTGCGTTAGATGCGTTCGCCGACATTCAGTACCGATATGTGAAATATACCACAGACGGTGTCAATGACAAATTCTATGAGAACAATGACGGCTCGTTCACAAATCAAAGGCTCGACATCAACGCGAAATACAACTTCCTAAACCCTAAAGTCGGCATCAGCTTCCATAAAGACGGACACAACGCATACGTATCATACGCACGCAGCAACCGCGAGCCGGAGCGCAACAACTTTACTGACAACGGCTCATATCCTGCACCTGAAGCTGAGTCTCTCAACGACTTTGAGTTGGGCTACGGCTATCAGGCAAAGAAATGGTCTGTAAACCTCAATCTTTACTACATGGGCTACGACAACCAGTTTGTACAGACAGGAGCGCAGTCTGACATAGGCGAGAATCTGACGACAAACATAAAGGACTCATACCGAATGGGCATTGAGCTCAGCGCCGGCTTCGCTCCTCTCCCATGGCTCTCCATAGAGGGAAATGCGGCACTCAGCAGAAACAGGATAAACGACTTTGACGAATATGTGGAGAACTGGGAGACTGGACAGTTTGATGCCGTCCATCATGATCACTCAACACTGTCATTCTCTCCGTCGACAATCCTCAACGGCTTCATAGATTTCCACTACAAGGGATTCCAGGGGGTATGGCACACGAACTTTGTGAGCCGCCAGTATCTTGATAACTCCGAGAACGCGGACAGATCACTCCCATGCTACTCCGCAACAGACATAAGCCTCAGATACACTCTTGGTCTGAAAAAGCTGAACGCCGGCATAAAGGAGGCTGTATTCGGGCTTAATTTCAACAATATATTCAACCGCCACTATGCTGCCGGCGGATGGGTGTACTCCGCCATTTCCGGTGAACAGTATACGATGGACAACAGATACTACCAGATAGGTTATATACCTATGGCTGGATTCACCGTAATGGGCAACATCACATTGAGATTCTAATATAACCAGGAGAAAACCATAAAACACGATGATAGAATATCTGGCTACCAACTGGATGGATGTGCTCGGCACGGTTCTTGGATTACTTTATCTGTATCTCGAACTAAAAGAGAACATACTGATGTGGATTATCGGCGCAATAATGCCCGTCATATATACCATTGTACTCTACCGTGCAGGGCTGTATGCCGACTGCGGCATGGAGTTCTACTACTTCCTCGCTGCCGTATACGGCTTCTACGCATGGAGAAGACGATGTGCAGGAAACGGCGTTGCGTCACAACAGCAGGACGGAAAGACCGCCACAGCCTTGACCATCACCCATACGCCGATATCCGTAATTGCGGTGCTTCTGCCACTTACAGCCGTATTGTGGGCAGCGCTATGGGCATTTCTCCACTTCTGCACAGACAGCAATGTACCGATACTCGATGCTTTCACCACAGCACTCTCCATCACAGGACTGTGGATGCTCTCACGCAAATACATCGAGCAATGGTGGGTATGGCTTGTGGTAGATGCCATATCCTCCGCCCTTTATATATATAAAGGTATATACGCACGCGCATTGCTGTATGCCATCTACACTGTCATCGCAGTCTATGGATACTATGCGTGGCGCAGGCGGATGGTGTCCGCCTGACAAATGACACTTATCATCACGGGAATAAAGATTGACAATAAAAGGCCGGGCTTATTGAGAAAGCCCGACCTTTTTGTTTATCCAAAAGTCAATGACCGACTTAGGACAAAAAGAAAACTCACGGCATATATCCCCTTTATATTTTCAGAAAATGCGCGAGAGACGGAAACAGCTTCAAAAAACGCATAGATTTCCATTTCGGATAAGCATCTGTTGTTCAGAATGTTGTAAAAAAACATGAATTTCTTTGCTGACGGGAAAGGCGGTAAAAGGTCACCTTTCATGTGATAAAAGGTCACCTTTCGTATAACAAAGTGTCACCTTTCGCGCCGCGAACCATAACCTTTTACAGCCCTTCTCTTACGGTTTGTATAGTGAAAGGTCACCATTCACCTTATTTTTCACTATTCAGCTGAACAACTTCTGCTTCGCTTAACATGCAAAAATGTATGGTCTGAGGCTATTTTTCGCTATTATGATAAATAGAACACTTGAAAACTCTTTATAAAAACAAATAAAGGATAACAGACGGGATTTTTCCTGCCGTTTTATTTGGTCATTACAATAAAAAGCAGTATTTTTGCCTTTGAAAACTAAAAACACAGAACCTAATATAAAAAAACTATTTACTATGGATGTACAGAAAATAATGCAACAGCTGGAGCAGAAGCATCCGGGTGAACTGGAATACTTGCAAGCTGTACGTGAAGTGCTGAATTCTGTAAAGGATGTGTATAACCAGCATCCTGAGTTTGAACACGCAAAAATCATAGAGCGTATCGTTGAGCCGGAACGTGTCATCACCTTCCGTGTGCCATGGGTGGACGACAACGGCGAGGTGCATGTGAACCTCGGATACCGTGTACAGTTCAACAGTGCCATCGGCCCTTACAAAGGCGGACTGAGATTCCATCCGTCCGTCAATCTTTCCATACTCAAGTTCCTTGGCTTCGAGCAGACTTTCAAGAATGCCCTCACTACCCTGCCTATGGGTGGCGGAAAGGGCGGCAGCGACTTCTCTATACGCGGACGTTCCGACAATGAGGTGATGCGCTTCTGCCAGTCGTTCATGACCGAACTTGTGAAGGTCATCGGACCGGAAGAAGATGTCCCGGCAGGCGACATCGGCGTAGGCACAAGAGAGATAGGTTATCTCTTCGGCATGTACAAGAAACTCACCCACAAATGGAACGGTGTCCTTACAGGCAAGGGTCTTGACTGGGGAGGAAGCCGCATACGCCCGGAGGCGACAGGCTTCGGCGCACTGTATTTTGTCAACGAGATGCTCCAGACACACGGCATCGACATCAAGGGCAAGACTGTGGCTATCAGCGGCTTCGGCAATGTTGCATGGGGTGCAGCGACAAAGGCCACGGAACTTGGTGCGAAGGTCATAACCATCTCCGGTCCTGACGGTTACATCTATGACCCTGACGGCATCAGTGGAGAGAAGATTGACTATATGCTTGAATTGCGTGCCAGCGGAAATGATGTCTGCGCACCATACGCAGAAGAGTTCCCGGGAGCGACATTCTTCCCTGGAAAACGTCCGTGGGAGCAGAAATGCGACATCGCCCTGCCATGTGCTACACAGAACGAGGTCAGCGGCAAAGATGCAGACATGCTCTTGGCAAACAAGCCTCTGTGCATAGCTGAGGTAAGTAACATGGGTTGCACGGCAGAGGCTGTAGACAAATTCATTGAGGCTGAGATGCTCTTTGCACCAGGCAAGGCTGTCAATGCCGGCGGCGTGGCTACATCAGGGCTCGAGATGACACAGAATGCCATGCGCCTGTCGTGGACTGAGGCAGAGGTGGACGAGAAACTGCACCATATCATGCACTCCATCCATGGGCAGTGCGTGAAATACGGCAAGCAGGAAAACGGCTACATAGACTATGTCAAGGGAGCAAACATTGCAGGCTTCATGAAGGTTGCCAATGCAATGATGGCACAGGGCATCGTATGATGTTGAAAAGATGGTAGACATTATGCCCGTGGAATGTACAGCACTTGAATGTCTCATACGACAATGCGCAGACATCAGTTTCCCACGCAACATATAACAAATAATCCGGATAAAGAGTGTGAGATATTCATCTCCGCCTCTTTATCCGGATTGTTTCTGATTTACGAAACAGTAGTTTATGGTTTTGGGTTTTAGGTTATAGGTTTTGGATTAAATGCCACCAACACACGACCACCAACCTACAACCCACAACCACCTAACCGTTTTCCGTCTTCTGTTTTGCACGTTGCCGTCACGACAACGTCTACTATTTTGCCGTGCTGGCTTTTATTTCCTTCTTTATCTTATTGACGAGCTGGCGCAACTGCTTGTTCTTCTCCAGCTCAGCCTTCACCTTCTTGCAGGAATGAGCTACAGTGGAATGGTCTCTTCCGCCGACAAGTCTGCCTATTCGCGTGGCAGGCATATTGGTCATGGTCTGTGCAAGATACATTACTATCTGACGCGCCTCGGTGATATCCTTCTTCCTTGACTTGCTGTTGATGTCCTGCGGAGTGACACTGCATATCAGACAGACACTGTCTACGATATTGTCCAGCGTGACAGGGGTATCTTCTGCAAAGGAAACGATACGCTTTATTATCTTCTCTGTCAAAGGCAGGTCTATCTCTGTACTGCCGGCGATACTGTACACCATCAGTGAATTGATGATGCCTTGCAGGTCTCTTACGCTGCCATTGACCGTTGTCGCAATATACATGATGACTTCCTCCGGGAACAGAGGTATAAGACCGTCACGCGCTATCTTGTTTTTCAGGATGTCAACACACAACTGCGTATTCGGTTTCATCAGCTCACATGTCGTGCCACAGACGAAACGCGTGATGAGTCGCTCATGCATACCTCTCAACTGGGCAGGAGAGCGGTCGGAGGCAAGGATTATCCTCTTGCCTCTGCGGAACAGATAGTCGAAGATATGGAAGAATGTATCCTGCGTTTTCTCCTGTGAGGACCACTCCTGTATGTCATCCACGATGAGCATGTCAAGAGTCTGGTAAAACGCGATGAAGTCATTCACCTTATTATCCGTCACGGCACTTGTATATTGCTGACGGAAAGTGCGGGCGGAGACATAAAGCACACGGAGGTTAGGGTAAAGCTCCTTGGCACGCAGACCTATAGCCGTAATCAAGTGGGTCTTTCCACATCCGGAAGGACCGAAGATAAAAAACGGATTGAACTTGGAACCCTTTGGATGCTCAGCAATGCTCTGTCCTACAGAACGTGACAGCTTGTTCGACTCACCTTCTATGAAATTCTTGAAGTTGAGACTTGGTGTCAGCTGCGGATCGATATCAGGCAGGGTGGGCTGTTTCTGTGAAGCATTGCTGCGCGGTGCCACAATCTCCGTATCGGTCTCCTCGACGACTGTCTCGTCCTTGACAACAACGATTCTATAGTTCAACTTCACGCCCTTGCCGTATGCTGCAATAAGAGCTCTGGCAAAGACCTTAAGATGATTCTTCTCTATATAATCCGTGTATGCTCGTCCCGGGACACACAGAATCAGCTGATGCGTATGTGTGTCAAACGACTCGAACGTAATGGGAGAGAACCATTTGTTGTATTCATCCTCCTTACCTTCTGCAGACAAATCTGCCTGGATGCGCTTCTGCACATCTTTCCAAAGTTGTTTATAATCTGCCACTATTATACCTTTCTATTATGCCCACTCCACCCTACTGCGCAACAGAGCGTTGGGAGAAAAACATCATTTATCCTTCTTTCCGAATATTGAGAAATGTACGTAACGCTTAGGATGAGCCTTCAGGTCAATCATAAGAGAGTCCGCATTACGCATAGTGGCGTTAAGATTATTATATAAAGAAGGGTCATTAAGAAACTTTCCTATTGTGCCGTCATTGGAATTCAACTTGCATGTCAATTCCTCACAGTTCTTCAGCGTGGCGTCAACACTCGCCATTGTAGAAGCGACATCAATCCTTGCAAGGTTTCCCGTGAGCTGTTCTGTATTGGCCATGGTTCTGTCTGCCTTCTGCAACAGACCCGGAACCTGCCTATTCATCTGTGCAAGCATGGTGTTCAGTTCTGCCGTCGATGTACGCAGATTAGCCGTTGTCGCCTCGGCATTATGCAGGATGGCAACCATCGCCGGGTCGGCCAGCAACGTGTTGATGCTTGTCATTATAGAGTCCAGTTTAGGAAGCATCTTCTCGAAATAAGGCACCATGTCCGCAACCTTATTCATTACGCCGTCAGCTCCGCGGCCAACGATTGTGCCGCCAGGCTCGACAGTCCTTGGTGAAGACGCCAGTATAAGGTTCATCTTCAGATTTCCCATGAGGTCTGCATCCACCTCGGCTACCGTTCCCTCCGGTATGCGCATACGCTTGTCGACATCAATGGTCACAGTAACGCCCTTTGTCATATCGGAAAAATCAGCTATAATATCACGTACTACGCCGACTTTCACACCGTTGGCATAGACAGGATTTGACTGTGTGAGTCCGTTGGCATCAGTAATCTGCACTTTATACGAATAGTCATCCGAAAACAACATGATACCTTTCAGGAAATTCATGCCTGCAAAAAGCACCACGATTCCTGCTAAAACTGTCAGTGCTATGCGCACTTCCTTGGTAAAATATTTATTCATATGTCTGTTTCTAAGTTTATGTCTTCATCGAATTATCTCACACGCTGTCCGTCTTGGAACTTTATTACAAAAGCGTCAGGAAACTTATCAGCTATCTCACGTTTCAGCTTTGCCGCCTCAGACGGTGTGTCACAGTTGCCTATGGTATATTTATATACGCCGCCATCTTTATAATGTTCCGCTCCCGTGACACCTTTGAAAGCACTTGCGCCTTCTTTCAAGACAGTCGTACCGGTCATGAACTGCACCTTATATGTCAGTTTTCCGGAGTTTTCCAAAGCCTTTCCCGATGTGGTTGAGGCAGTTTTCTCTGCTGTTTCCTTTACCTTCACCTCTTCACAGTCTGCCGACTTGGAGTTTCTTGTCTTCTTAGAGGATTCCTTTGGAGGAGTCACTGTCGGCAACGCTATATGCCTCTCGTCATCGGCTTTATATGGAGTGACAACGGCATTTTTGTCCATATATTTCACGAAACCGACATATATGCCGTATCCCATCCTGTCTATCGCAGCCTCATCATTCAGCAGACGTTCCTCGTCGGGAGTGGAAATGAAGCCAAGCTCCACAAGACATGCCGGCATGGAGGTCCTTCTGAGCACATGGAAGTTGTCCTGTTTCACTCCCTTGTCTGGCCTGTTGGCTGCCGAGCACAGGTTTTTCTGTATACACTTCGCCAGTTCCACGCTCTTCGCCATATTCTCATCGTGGATATATTCGAACATTATCGCCGACTCATCTGACCTTGAGTCATATCCTGCATACCGTTCCTGGTATCCTTCCTCGTATGTTATCACCGAGTTCTCGCGCATCGCCGCCGAGAGTTTCTCCTCAGAGCGCCGCAATGTCATGGAGTAAGTCTCCACTCCTCGGCCTATGTGTCCGCGTGGCAAGGCATTGGTATGTATGGAGACAAACACATCAGCATGATTCTTATTGGCTATGTCCGCACGCTCGTAAAGTTCAAGGAACACATCCTTTTTCCTTGTATATATGACCTTCACATCTGGACAATTATTCTCGACATATCTGCCAAAGCGCAGTGCCACCTTGAGATTTATATCCTTTTCCTTGGAGAAAGAGCCTACCGCACCTGCATCACGACCTCCATGGCCGGCGTCTATCACCAGCACATATTTCTTGCCTGCTGCCATTGAAGCGACGGCAACAAGAAAGAAGAATGCCATATTGAGTATTCGTTGTCTCACAATTAAAGATATGTATCGTATATATATTATTGATACCACGGCTATGTTATATCATCAAAGTCCTGATATGCTGTACATTCGCATACCATGTCAAATGGCATATAGTCCTGTATCTCAGTCTTCTGCCATCACAAGTCTCACACCGGCGCCATCACAATCACACTCCATGGGTGGAGCAACCTTGGTGATACGGAGGTCTATTGACGTGCATTGGGGAAACAATTCCCTTATCCTCCCTACCATTCTGCCGGCAACATGCTCAAGAAGAGCGGAAGGGATTGACATCTGTTCCTTGACGATTTCTGCCAGAGTGGCATAGTTCAGCGTATCGCAGACATCGTCTGTCGCAGTGGCCTGTATCCATGGAAACCCTACCTTTATATTTATAAGGTATTCGTTGCCTACACTGCGCTCCTGCTCCAGCACGCCATGGTATGCATGCATCCGCATTCCGTCGATATGTACGTATGTCTTTGCCGTCACTGCCTTTCTGTGAATTACTCCTCCTGTGGTATATATTTCTTCAATGCCCGTTCCACACCTGCTGCCCAGTTGTTGATGCTGTCGGTATTCATCTCCATAGAAGAGACAAGTTTCACGACATGCGCTATAGGCATACCGTAGCGGAGGACTCCGGATATCAGCTTAGCATAGTTCCAGTATTCCGGATTGAACTTTTCCGAAAGTCCCTCGACAGTCGTCTTGTAGCCGCGCTTGTTCTCAAACTGGAAGTCGTATCTTTTGGTGCCATCAGCATTGACGCACTTGATTATCTTTCCGTTTTCCACGCTTTTGGGAAGCACAATACCCTCTTCATCGTCCTGCAACCCTGTGAATATCTCATAGGGATGACCGTCAAGAAGCCCGATGAAAGCCACCCATTTCTCCTTGTTGTTCTGGAAACGGACGACATCACATTCAAGAGTTTCCGGACGTACCTCCACGACGTGTTTTCCTTCCTGTACAGTATTGTTCTCCATTGTTCAGCAGACTGTTATGGTTATTCTATTCGGCTGTTCTCACGCCTGACGCAGAAAGCAGGGCATTCCGCTCCAACACGTTCAAACACTTATCATTGCAAAGTTAATACTTTTTATCAGAAATCAAGTATCAGAAATCAAATAATTATGATTTCTTTACAAACACGAGCGGTTGAATACGGTTAGACGGTTTTACGGTTATTGGCTGTAGGTTTCGGGTTAGTTCCATTTCCTTATACGAAACCATAACCGCAAGACCGCATAACCGTACTCAACCATATAACCGTCAACTGAAGATTATTGTCTTGTTGTGACAGGTAAGTATCTTATGCTCAATATGCTTCTTCACGGCACGGGAGAGGACTATCTTCTCCAGGTCCTTTCCTTTCAGGACGAGCGTCTCTGGAGTATCCTTGTGGGTTATGCGTACGACATCCTGCTCGATGATTGGTCCTGCGTCAAGTTCCGATGTAACATAATGGCTTGTCGCACCGACAATCTTCACACCCCTCTGATATGCCTGATGATAAGGTCTTGCGCCGATAAACGCAGGAAGGAAGGAATGGTGGATATTGATTATCTTATTCGGATACTGCTGTATCATCTCCTCGGAGATAATCTGCATGTAGCGTGCCAGCACGATAAAGGTGATACCCTTCTCGCGCATCAGTTCCATCTCCGCGCGCTCCACTTCCTGCTTGTTGGACCAGTCTTTCTTTATAGACCACACATAATACGGTATATCAAACTGCTCCGCGACATAGCGCAGGTCCTCATGGTTTGAGACGATGCACGGTATCTCCACATCAAGTTCTCCTGCCTTGTAGCGTGCGAGGAGGTCATAAAGGCAATGTGACATCTTGCTTACAAACAGTGCCATGCGTGGCTTCTCGTAGTTGAAGTAGATCTGAAACTGCATACTGTAACGCTGTCCGTAGAGCGTCTCGATGTATTCCGAGAGCTTCTCTGCCGGGATGGCAAACTTCTCAAGGTCCCACTCGACACGCATGAAGAACCGTCCGTCCACCTTATCGACATACTGGTCGAGATAAACGATATTGCCGTTATTGTCCGTGATAAACTTGGTTATCTCCGTGATGATGCCCAACTTGTCAGGGCAGTGCAGTAGTAGAATTGCTGTCTGTTGCATTTGTCGCTCCTTCTTACCGTTATAAAGTAATCCTGTTTGAAATCCGTTTTGTATCGCCCTACCGCCCGCTTTTCCTGCGGCAGGTGTATGGTTGCTGTGTGGATAGTATCGTATAGCCTGTCCTGCAGCCCGACATGCCAGGCGTTTCACGTCGTTTGCGGACGCAGAACATTACGTCCCTACATTATTCATGGAGAACCTCCGTATGGTCATCGGCATGACAGCATCTTGCGGAGGGTCACCCTTTGACGGGAAAAAGGTCACCTTCAGCAAGGTAAAAGGTGACACTTTACATGCCGAACCGTGACCTTCCGTCACATAGTTCTTTGCACCGTGGACTGGTTGGAGAGTTATCCGGTTGATGATGTGATAGCCGGAATAGACAGAATAACCGGGATACACCCTATCAACTAATCCGCGAAACAGCTAAACAACCAAATAACAAAGTCAGTCCATATAGCCTTTGGTGAGGAGGTCATACTCTATGGCCTCAAGCTCGCTCAGGGATAGTTTCTCCAAGGCGTGCTCGATGGTTCGGAGCAGCTCCTCCCGTCGGTATTCCTCGTTTCTCTTTCCGAAGTTCATCTCTTCCGTCTGAAATAAAGAATGATGACTATCACAAGGCAAAGCGCCAGCAGTCCCAAGGTGATGTATGCCACGGTCTCTGTCGTCTTTACAGTCTGCGGATGAAAATCCAGCACAATCTTGTGTTTTCCAGCCTTGACATTGACGGCGCGGAGCACATAATCCACACGGCCTATCTCCGCCGGCTGGCCGTCTACGGTGCAGATCCAGCCTGGATAGTATATCTCCGAGAAGACTATCACACCGCCGCGGCTTGACTCTGCGTCATACTCCAGATGGTTCGGAGCATATTTCGTCATCGTCACCGATGAGGTGGAATCCTGCTTTACAGACTGCGAGAGTTGTATCTTAAACGTGCTGTCGGCTATCGCCTGACGGCGCAGATCCAGCTTTGCCATGCCGTCAAGCTCCTCATTGGCATTGGCGGCATACACTATTTCGTCCACATACCACGCGTTGCCATAGGCATTAGGGTTCTGCACAGGCATTGTCTCGCCGCCTTGAAGAGGAAGGATGAAATACTTGGTATTCAGCATATTGAGCACCGGGCATACATCCTTTCCGAATCCTGCCATATCTCCCTGCGCCTCAACTATTGTGGACATCGTCCTCTGCATCTCAGGAGCGATATACTTCTCTATAAGCTCCTGATAGCGGCGCAGCTTGGCAGCATGGTATCCGCCGATAGACTTATGGTAGTAGCTCGTCTCGTTCTCGTTGAATGTATTGGATGCCATGTTGAGCACACGGTAGTCCAGCGACTTGTCCTTCAGTATCTCCATGTCCGTCTGCGTCATAGGCTGTGGCGCCGTGCGCTGCTCGGCATTGACAAACATGCCGTCGTTAAGGTAGCGCTTGTCCACCTGCCACAGGTCGAAGAGACAGAGCAGAGCCATCGCCACGATGGCATAGGCCGGCTTCAGTTTGCGCATACGCATCGCCACGAGAAATGCAGTGCCGACAGTAATCACCCAGAACGACCGCCAGCAGTCGGCGGCGAAGACTGCCTGACGCATCTCACGGAGATTAGAGAGCAACGGATTGAGCTGTTCCTGCGGTATCTGACCGAGCATCCTCAGTTCGTTCTGCGACACGAAATCAGAGAAGAAGAGTGTCGGCATGAGAGCAAACAAGACGCATATTCCTGCCGTCACCGCATAACTTATGCCTATATTCTTCATCATCAGATCCTTGCCTTTCTCCTGACTTGGGGCATCCACGACCTTCGCCAGTGCCATTATGGCAAGAAGAGGGATAGTAAACTCGGCGATGACAAGTATCGACGCTACAGTACGGAACTTGGCATACATAGGCACATAGTCTATGAAAAAGTCCGTAAGCGGCATGAAATTCCTGCCCCACGAAAGCATCACAGATAGTATTGTTACAGCGAGGAGAGCCCATTTCATAGGACCTTTCACGACCATCAGTCCGAGGACAAAGAGCATAAGCACGAACGCGCCGACATATACAGGACCTGATGTACCGGGTTGCTCCCCCCAGTACTGTCCCATCTGCTGGTATATGCCCACATATTCGTTGTCAGCATGAGCCATAGCCACGTCATTTGCCGCCACGGCCTCCATAGACGAACCACCCTTTGTGTTAGGCACGAGCAATGTCCATGTCTCGTCTATACCGTAGCTCCACTGCGTTATGTAGTCGCGGTCAAGGCCGGAAGACGTCTGGTTTGCGGTGTTCTCCTTCACCAGTTCGCTCTTTCCGCGCATTGACTCGTTCTGGTATTCCCATGTATGATAGAGGTTTGAGACATTCATGAGTATTCCCGCAAGAGCCGCACAGGCGCATATCGCCGAGGCTTTCGCGAAATGGAGCAATCTCTTCTCTCTGACAGCCTCGACAAAATAGGCGATGACCATGAAGAGGATGATGAAGCAGTAGTAGTATGTCATCTGCACATGGTTTGCCAAAACCTCAAGACCGGCAAATATCGCCGTGACGATGAAGCCCCAAAGGTACTTGCCCCTGTATGTCAGAGCCACGCCTCCTATCATCGGAGGCAGGTAGGCCAAGGCCATGACTTTCCATATATGGCCAGCAGCAATGATGATGAGGAAATAGCTTGAGAAGGCCCAGATGACGGAGCCGAGCGCCGCAAGATGCCATTTGAAGTCAAAGGCGCGGAGCATGATGTAGAAACCGAAAAGGTAGGCAAACAGATACCAGACATTCTCCGGAAGCCAGAGATGGAACGCGTCTGCCACAGTATTCAGCGGCTTCTGGCTGTCGTATGACGGCGCAGACTGGTATGTAGGCATGCCCGAGAACACAGAGTTGGTCCAGCGGGACACCTCTCCCGTCCTCTCACGGTACTCAGAGACCTCCACTCCTGCACCGCGGCCCGCAGAAGAGTCGTGGCGGTACAGTATCCTTCCTTCTGTATCGGCAGGGAAAAAATATGCAAATGCTATGACGACAAACGCCAGCACAACCAATATGTCCGGCAGATGCCGCTTAAACAACTGTGTCATTTTTCGTTATGATTTATACAAATTTGTTGCAAAATTACAAAATATTTCGGAATTATTTGTAACTTTGCATCCGGAAGTTACGAAAAGAGTGTAATTTATTGGAAATGAGCGTAGGTTAATTGCTCTTGATAGTAATAGG
>JAIDEM010000162.1 GCA_029054825.1 Prevotella sp.
TCTGTGGCAGTATCTTTTCGGCAAGCATCTCCGGCTGTTCGGCAGTGCTTCCCAGCACATAACGTTGGTAATACAGTGACAGTCTCGCACGTATTATGTCGTTCTTAGGATTAAGAAGGAGCTTTATGGCATCGATGATGATGATGGCGGCAGGGGAGGCATTTAGCAGGAAAGCCTCGTTTGAGACCAGTTTGAGGCTGTTGACAGCAGGGGATGGATGCTGGCGGAAAACCTCCATGCAGTAGTTCACGATGTCAGGTATATGGCCGTTTGTCCTTACAAGGATGGCTATATCGCGCTGTCTTGCACCGTTTTCGATGAGTGTTATGACGGTGTCCGCGACATATTGCATAGTGTCGTCCTCATAATTTTCCTTCTCGAAGGTTCTGAATTCGACATATCCGCTTTCTTCCTTGCCATCAGGAAACTCCTGGTTTACATCCTCATAGGCACGTTTCATGCTTTGTGCGTCCTTAGGGTCGCAACCGTCCTTTAGTGAGGCATGGACTTCTTCTGCGGCTTCGGTGAAGAAAGCATTGTTGAATCTGATGATTCCCGTTGCTGAGCGGCGGTTGGTTTGCAGATGCTTTATGTCTATGTCGCCTTGCATATTAAGGCTGAACTCTTCCTTTATGTTATTGAGAAGCCGCCAGTCTCCTGAACGCCAGCGGTAGATACTTTGCTTCACGTCGCCTACAATAAGGTTGTCATTTCCTTTTGACATGCAGTCGTTGAGCAGAACCTTGAAGTTGCGCCACTGTATCCGTGACGTGTCCTGAAACTCATCTATCATGATGCTTTGCAGGAGTGCTCCTATCTTTTCGAAGATAAAAGGAGAGTCAGAGTCTTCAATCATCTTCGCAAGCAGTGTCTGGGTATCGGACAGCAGGAATCTGTCCTGCTCTCTGTTGTCGGCATCTATCTCTTCCTTTATGGCACGCAACAGACGTAGCTTGGACAGATGCTTCAGTGTTATGGCCGCGCTGCGTGCCTGTATCTGTAAGGTGAAGAAAGATTCCATGGCCTTCATGAACATCGGGCGTAGGGTTTCACGGCAGAAATCATGCAGATGTGACGGGCTGTTTTTCTTTAACCATTTGCTGGCATCAGTATCTTCTGCGTCCAGGCATCGGCTTACATAGGAATTTACGCTGAGTTCTGCAACAGGTTTCGTAGCCATGTTCCTGATAAATGTGCCTACACCTTTAGCTCCCTGATAAAAGACAGACTCGTCATATCCGTGGCATTCTATCTCTTTCCACATCTCCTGACCTTGGATGTTGACGGTTCTGTTACTGTTCTGGATTATGGAGTGGAGCAGGGTAGAGTACTCTGTATAGAAATCATTGTCACGCTCGGAGTTCCCGAACTTATCCATGAACTCGTCGGCATACTCCTTATATTCATCACTGATGAGTGTTTCGCCGAACGATTTTATCTGTCCTATGATGTTCCATGCCTTGTTCTCATCCATAGACGAGCGTACATAGTCGAGTATCCAGACCAGTTCGCGGTCGTTTTCCTGCAGGCTGTCTATCCATCGGTCTACTGCCTCATGCTCTATCTCTATGTCGTTCAGCTCTATGCGGAGGTTAGGTGTGAGGTCCAGCTCCCGTGCAAGATTGCGCAGGACAGTCTGGAAGAATCTGTCGATGGTCTCCACACGGAAGTAGTTGTAGTGGTGCAACAGCAGTCGGAGAGCCTCTGCGGCACGCTTCCTTACGAAACTCTCCTTGACAGCCTCGGCAGTGAAAGGCTGTTCTGAGTTCTGTTTTTGCAGTTCGGGAAGCATCACCTGAATGTATACCTCCGAGTCTTCCAGTCCATGGGCTATGCCGTAGAGCTGCGACAGTATGCGCATCTTCATCTCTTCCGTGGCCTTGTTTGTGAAGGTCACGGCAAGGATATGTCTGTAGCTCTTGGGGTTGACTATGAGGCGCTTGATGTATTCTACTGCCAGGCGGAATGTCTTTCCCGAGCCGGCACTTGCTTTGTATATTGTCAGCACAGCTTTGTTTTTCAATAGTTTATGTTTTCCAATATCTCTTCTGTATTGGCCTGTGATATTCTTTATGACGCAAAGTTACAAATAAAATGTTGAAAAAGCAGGCTGTTGTCCTTGATTTTTCACTTGCATGGCGATATAATCTCTCCTTGCTACTGTGTATTCATAGTGTAAATAAGGCAAGAAGCCTGCTTTCCGTAAGAAAAGCAGGCTCTTGTGTTTGTTTGGAATAAGTGTATTTTTTATAAATACTATTTGTCTGGAGTTGGTTTATGCTTCTGCAGCAGGTATAACAGACACAACGGACTTGTCATACTTTCCTCTGTGGAAGTTTACAGTACCGTCTACGAGAGCGTAGAGAGTATCGTCCTTGCCCTGTGCTACGTTGTTGCCTGGGAAGTGCTTGTTACCGCGCTGGCGTACGATGATGTTGCCTGCTACACACTTCTGACCACCCCAAATCTTGACACCGAGTCGCTGTGAAGCTGACTCGCGACCGTTCTTGGAACTACCGACACCTTTTTTATGAGCCATTTCTTAGTCCTCCTCTGATTTTAAGCGATTACTGACTTGATAACAATCTCTGTGTACTGCTGACGATGACCGTTGCGCTTGCGATAGTCCTTGCGACGCTTCATCTTGAACACGATAACCTTGTCACCCTTTACGAGTGGGTTAACGACCTCAGCTGTAACTTTTGCACCCTCTACGGTTGGTGCACCTACCTTGACTGCGCCGTCAGCATCTACGAGCAGTACTTTCTCAAACTCAACAGCCTGGCCTTCTTCAGCCTCCTTGATGTGCTGGACGAAGAGCTTCTTGCCCTCCTCTGCCTTGAACTGCTGACCGTTGATTTCTACAATTGCGTACATTGTTTAAATTGTATTGTGAAATTATCGGATTTTCTCCGTCAGGCGTTCCGCCTCGTGCGGACACTTCCTTGAGCCTCAACGGATATAATCATGTGCTTGCATTGATGATGGCGTGAAGTTGAGCCTCAAAAACACAAAGCGGATGCAAAGTTACGAAATATTCTTCGAATATCTGCCGTGTCGGATTTCCAGTCGTGCTATATTTAGTAAAGTTTAACATGAATGGCCGGCATGGCGAATCTTAAAAGCAAATTCAGGGGAATGTGTCTTGGTATCTGTGCTCTTACTCTGTATGGAACACCTCTTCCATATCCGCCCACCATTCTCCTTCTGCCCGTGTGTCAAGAGGTTCCTGGCATGGCATGCAGACATCCCACCAGCGTTGTGTCTCCGGGTCTGCAGCCATCTTTGCCATGTCGGCGGCATAGTCGTCGCCGATGTATTCGTAATAGCTGAAAAGGAAGCCGTCTTTGTAGTATATACTGTAGTTGCGCAGGTTGCATTCATGTATCATCTTCAGCACCGACGGCCATACTGCGGCGTGCAGACGTTTGTACTCTTCCAGTTTTCCAGGTGCCACCTTTATGACACTGCCGTAGCGTTTTGCCTTTCCTTTCACGGTGCGGAACAGAGCTTCAACGTTCTCCATCCTTGTGTCCGCCAATATAGCTTCGTGGCTTGGAGATATTATGAGTCCTGTAGGGAACAGCTCTTTCAGCTCGATTATCTTGTCCGTCACCTCCTTTGTCGTGCCGTTGACCATAAGGTGCTGTGCGTCAACACCTCCGCAGAACGATATGCGCGAGCCGAAATCCTTGTTCAGGCGTTCCGGTTCCATGCGGCTGGCAAGTGCCTGGATAGGGTGGATGGCGTCAACTCCCATTTCGATCAGGTCGGGTATTATGTCATAGATAGATCCGCAGGAGTGGTGTATCACTTTCAGACCGTATCGTTTGGCCTGCTCTATCAGTTTGCGTGTGCCGGGGAATACGAACTCACGCAACTGCTCAGGACCTACCATGAGATTCTGCTGGCTGCCGAAATCGTTGCCTATCAGCACGGCGTGCATCTTTCCCTGTGTCGCCTTGTAGAATATCTCGTTGGCGCGCAGGTAGAAGTCTGTGATTCTGTCTATCACAGCCTTGAACAAGTCTGGCGCGATGAACATCTTCACAAGAGCGTCTTCCATGCCGAATGCCGCGCACGCATCCTGGAAATGGGCAGACCAGACAACGCCAAGGACGGCGTATCCTTCGGGGACGTCCTCCACTACTCTGCGGCACTCTTCCGGGTCTATGTACTTTTCAGGCTGTGGCCAGTCGAACAGGTCTACGGCAGAAGCATCGGTATAGTCTTCGAAAAAGCCCGGGGCGGTGAGTGTGCGTTCCTCGTTTGAACCGTCCGACTTGCGTTTGGCAAAGTCGAAAGCCGCATATATGGCATTGCTTGTAGGCGAGTGGTAAGGCATCTCTACTGGATAGATGTCATCGTCTATGCGTGCTTTAAGAGCTTTCATGTCGCTCACTCCAAAGTGCTTGTACAGCAGCGGTATAGCCTTTGCATCGGGTATCCCGAGCCACGAGGCCGGGCGGTCTGTCGGTCTGCGCTCTATCGTCGCATAAAATCTTTCGATATGGTTCATTATATATCAGGTTTTAGTTGGTAGTTTAGTGAATATGGCTACAAATATACGGATTTTTTGCGTAAAACAAGAATAAAATATATGAAAATGTTGTCTTTACAGTTTAATTTGGAGTTGGTTTAAGTGTGGTCTTAATGCGTACGGAATTAAATGTTATTGTGCTTTGAACCAGGAAATACGGATGTTTTATGAAGATTTTTAAAACCATGTGATTTATGGTTAAATAATTACGCAGTATGCTTTTTTATGCTTATCTTTGCACCCGTAAAGAAACAGTGATGGCGCAGTGTCAGAGGACAAGCCTTCAGCAGCTGTCGCACATGCTGTGAGAACAATGGTATTAATCAATTAAAAGCACAAGACTATGAAAAAGTATGTTTGTGATGTATGTGGCTGGGTTTACGACCCGGAAGTTGGAGTTCCTGAGGCAGGAATAGCTCCTGGTGTACCATTTGAGGATTTACCTGAGGACTTCGAGTGCCCAGTATGTAGTGTAGGAAAGTCAGAATTCTCGCCAGAGGATTAATCAGAAACCAAATGAATATGCCATGCAGATGATTGTATGGCATATTCATTTTTTATTTTAAAGCATGGCGGTGAGGATGACAGTCATGCTTGTTTACTATTCATAGAGTTCCCGCGGTTCACTTTATTTCATTAGATTTCTTCTGAAACTGCCATGTAAGGTCAGGCTTCGTTTTACATTCAAGTAATCTTTTATTTGCTGATATTCAATGTTGTATGTATGGACTCTCATGTCTATGTATAACAGCTTTTAGTTTCAAATATGGCAGTCGGCAGTTTGGGAGAGAAAGATGCAGAAGTCAAGGGTGACCTTTTACAGTATAGAAGGTGACCTTTTGCATCGTGAAGTGTCACCTTTCAGATGGCAAAAGGTCACCCCCGGGACAGCGACATGTCTTGCCTGTTGTGCACGTATGTCACCGTCGACACAAAAAAACATCACGGAAAATTTGGCTGATGCGGAATAAAGTAGTAATTTTGCGCTTACAAAACGAAACAGACAATAATGCTTAATTTAGACAATTTCTATAAAGCGCGGTATGTCCTGAACAGGATCATACGCAAGACGGAACTTGTAAAAGCCCCGAAGATAAATCCCGATTGTGAGGTTTACCTCAAGCCTGAGAATCTTCAGGAGACAGGCTCGTTCAAGATTCGTGGAGCCTACTATCGCATTTCGCAGCTTACCGAAGAGGAGAAGGCCCGTGGCGTGATAGCCTGCTCGGCAGGCAACCATGCGCAGGGTGTGGCGCTGGGAGCTGCCGCCAACGGCATCAGGTCGCTCATCTGCCTGCCTGAGGGCGCGCCGATGAGCAAGGTCGAGGCGACGAAGAGTTACGGCGCAGAGGTATGCCTCGTGCCAGGAGTGTACGACGATGCTTACAAGAAGGCGTTGCAACTGAAAGAGGAGAAGGGCTACACGTTCATCCATCCCTTTGACGACGAGAACGTCATAGCAGGGCAGGGGACCATCGGACTTGAGGTGCTGGAACAGCTTCCTGACGTTGAGGCTATCGTGGTGCCTGTAGGTGGTGGAGGGCTCATAAGCGGCATAGCCTTTGCCGTGAAGTCGCTCAATCCCTCTATAAAGGTCTATGGCATACAGGCTGCAGGCGCGGCAAGCATGGTACACAGCCTTGACGTGAAGCGCAAGGAAGCGCTGTCGTCAGTATCGACCATTGCCGACGGTATCGCCGTGAAAGAGCCCGGCGACCTTACTTATGGTATTTGCAGCAAGTACGTAGACGAGATAGTCACCGTGACTGAAGACGAAATATGCGGCGCCATCCTCCATCTCCTTGAGAAGGAGAAGGTCGTAGCAGAAGGTGCCGGTGCGACGAGCGTCGCTGCCGTGATGTACAACAAGATTCCTGTTAAAGGAAAGAAGACGGTGTGTATCGTCAGCGGCGGAAATATAGACGTGACAATACTCAACCGCGTCATCAACCGTGGCCTCTCCAAGAGCGGGCGCTATTGCGCAATCAATATAGAGCTTGACGACCAGCCGGGCAAGCTCGTGGAAGTCGCCTCTGTCATAGCACGCTGCGGCGGCAATATCACGAGTGTGCACCATGAGCGGCATGGCGACAGCAAGAAGATAAATGCCTGCATACTACGCATTGTCTGTGAGACAAGAAACGAAAATCATGTCGCGGAAATAATAAATGCAATACGCGAGAGCGGATTCAAGATTGTGTAGAGGAATGGCGGTTTGGTCGTTTAGCGGTTTGGTCGTTTAGCTATTTCTACAATATCTACTATATCGGCTATTTCTGCTGTCGGCTATCCATCCGCTCCCCTTCACAAACAACCACATAACCAACCAACTAAACAACAACCAACTTTATGAAAGCATTACACACAGACAAGGCTCCTGCGGCCATCGGACCGTACAGCCAGGCAATAGAAGTGAACGGAATGGTATTCGCATCGGGTCAGATACCGCTCGACCCGGCTACGGGAAATATCGTGGAAGGCGGCATCAAGGAGCAGACGCAGCAGGCTCTTGCAAATGCAAAGGCCATTATGGAGACTGCCGGTCTGACAATGGCCAACGTCGTTAAGACAACAGTCTTCATGGCTGACATGAATGACTTTGCCGCCATGAATGAGGTTTATGCCACATTCTTCAGCGAACCTTATCCTGCCCGCTCTGCCGTAGCCGTCAAGGCATTGCCTAAGGGCGTCCTCGTGGAGGTGGAGTGTATTGCCGCACGATAAGGACATCAGGCATGTGATGTCTGTCACAACGGCAGGCTGCCTTTACAATGAATAGCAGGTTCTGCCCGAAAAAAAAAGAAACGAATTTGCATAAAAAAGATACATGGTTTCACACCGTGTATCTTAGCATAACCGCTGGCATGTATACCCTTGGTATGGCATGCCAGCGGTTTCATTGACCATTGATTTTAGAGACTGTTTTCTCGTGTATCTTTTCGTATAGTCGCAGCTTCCCTGCGATAAATGTCGACCATCGTCTCTTGCCACTCATTATCAAATGTTGTGAACAGGAACCTGCTCGTATTCCATATATCTCCTGTAAGACGAAGCATATTATCATCAGACAGGTCGAAAGGCTCCTCCTTTTCTGCCATTTTCCTCCATTGAAGCAGCAGGCGTGTAATCTCGGATACACTCTCAGCTTCTTTCAATTCGTGGATGTATTTTGATATCTTCTCATAGTCCAATTGACGCATGGTGTTCCATAGTCTGAGATTGAAGTCCTGCCGAACATCTTCGTCTATAGAGACTTTTTCGCCTTTAGAGGGGTAGACCTGTCTCTTGTACAGATCT
>JAIDEM010000163.1 GCA_029054825.1 Prevotella sp.
ACGGCGTTTCACACCGCTTGCGGACGCACCACGGTACGTCCCTACACTGTTGGCAATATTCTCACAGAACACGAATCCAATAACCGTATAACCGCAAAACCATATAACCGTAAGTAACCGCACACAGCACCTCACCACAAATGTAGGGACGTACCGTGGTGCGTCCGCAAAACGGCGTGAAACGCCGATTAGTCGGTTTAGTAATCAGCAGTATATGAGACTTAAAGAAACGGTGCAACCGCAGTATCATCGGCGTTTCACACCGCTTGCGGACGCACCACGGTACGTCCCTACACTGTTGGCAATATTCTCACAGAACACGAATCAAATAACCGTATAACCGCAAAACCATATAACCGCACAAAACCGCATAACCGCAAAAAAGCACCCGCTTTCGAGCGAGTGCTTTTTTCATGTCACTTACGTATCCTTTTCTGTCCGTTCGCTATCACCACACCCTTGTATGAGTCAGTGACACGCGTGCCGTCTATGGCATACATTGCAGAAGAAGCGTCGTCAATACTCTCTGCAGTCACGCCGCCTATTCCCGTTACGGTGTCAGAAGCCACGATATCTATCTCCTGACCCGCCACGGTAGGGATATCATAAAGCCATGTCTCGGGGAGATGCGTTGCAGGGAGCTTCGACTCGTCGGCGATTATAGGTTCAGGCATGCTGTACGGCTGCATCAGCGCGTTGGCGTTGCTGCCAGAGGCAAGCGCGAGAGCTGTGCCGTCAGCAGACTTCAGCGGACTATTGCTGCGCAAGCGGAGATTGCCTCCTATGGTAGACTTTACCTTCAGCGATACGACCTTGCCGCCCTTCCAGCGCATCTCGGTGACTACGAATCCGCCACGCGAGCGCAGACCCTTCACCTCTCCGTCAGCCCATGCCGAAGGGAGAGCAGGGAGGAGGTGCATGAATCCGGCATGTGACTGCAGGAGCATCTCCGCTATGCCGGCACAGCAACCGAAATTGCCGTCTATCTGGAACGGCGCATGAGCGTCGAACATGTTGGCGTAAGTGCCGCCGTCGGCATCGTTCATCGTTGCGTTAGGGTCCATCAGGCGCAGCTGGTTCTTTATTATAGAGAGAGCATGGTCGCCGTCGAGCATACGTGCCCATAGACCTACCTTCCACCCCATGGACCATCCGCGTGCAGCATCGCCGCGGCCGACGAGCGACTTATGCACGCCCTGGAATATCCTCTCGTTGTCGTAAGGTGATACCTGATTGCCGGGATATGCGCCCCAGAGATGCGACAGATGGCGGTGTGAACTGCTTTCCTTGTCCCAGTCTTCCTGCCACTCCTGCACCTGGCCGTACTTGCCTATCTTGTAAGGAGTCAGCTTCGTCTTCAGTTCGTCGAGCTGCGTGGCGAAATCGGCGTCAGTACCGAGAATGCGAGCCGCCTCGGCAGTATTCTTCAGCACATCGTAGACCATCTGGTTGTCCATGGCAACGCCTCCGAAGAGAGCGCAGTTCATGTCCTTGCCATTGTCGTCGGTATACTTGGCGAGGCCAGGATGATTCTCAGGCGAATTGGAAGGGCAGACGACCATGTAGCCCGTAGAAGGGTCTTTCACGAGGAAGTCCTGGAAGAACTGTGCGCAGCCCTTCATCACAGGGTACACCTCGGCAAGATAAGTCTTGTCGCCAGAGAAAAGGTATTTCTCCCAGAGATGCGAGCAGAACCACGCGTTGCATGTAGGCCAGACACCCACGGCGTTGTTGTCCACGGCTCCCGTGGTGCGCCAGATGTCGGTATTATGGTGCAGAGTCCATCCCCTTGCGCCGTACATTCTGTCGGCAGTCTCGGCACCTGTCACTGCTACCTCCTTCACCATGTTGACGAAAGGCTCATGACACTCCGTGAGGTTTGCCACCTCTGCCGGCCAGTAGTTCATCTCTACGTTGATGTTTGCCGTATACTTGGAGTCCCATGCCGGATACTGGCGTGCGTTGGGGTTCCAGATGCCCTGGAGGTTGGCAGGCTGTGTCCCCGGCTGTGAGGAAGAGATGAGCAGGTAGCGGCCGAACTGGAAGTAGTTGGCGACGAGTCCCGGGTCGGACTGTGTGGAGCGGAACTCGCGGATACGTGTCTCCGTGTCCTTCTTCTCCTGCACGGCATTGCTGCCGAGGTCGAGGCTCACGCGGCCGAACATTTCCTGATACTTTGCCGTATGTCCTGCGAGGGCTTCGCCGTATGTCTTGCCCTTCGCGAGATAGTCAGTGATATACGCCAGCGCCTTTGCCTCCGCATCGCCGCTGATGTCCTTGTAGTCCACGAAGTTTGTAGCAGAAGAGATTATCACCGTAGCCGCCGTGGCACCATTCACCTCTATGGCTGGAGCGGCAGTGTTGCCGGCGACAAGTCCGCCCTGCATCACATTGCGTGTACCGGAGGCAGTCTGTGTGCCGCCGTCGTTTATCACCTTTATGAAGGTGAAGCAGTGGAGCTTGTTTTCTACATTCTCCGTGTTGTCCTTTGCAGGCACGAGAGAAGCCTCTATCATGCCGTCATCGGTAATACGGTTTATGCCGAGCTTCTCCATGTTCGTCTTCACAGGAGCCGCAAAGCATACGTTGAAGTCCAGCTTTCCTGCCTCGGAAGCCTCGAGGCGCATCACCGTGACATTGTCCTCGAGAGATGTGAAGACGGTGCGCGTGTATGTCACGCCGTCAAGGACGTATGTAGTGGTTGCAGTAGCTGTGGAGAGGTCGAGCGAGCGCACATATCCCTGAACGTCGCGTGCGCCCTCTGTCTGTCCGCCCTCCTCATCATCGTAACGCTGTCCCGGGAAGCCCACGAGGACACATCCGGCAGCCTGATACTGCGCGCCGTGAGAGCCCTTCGACATCCAGTTAGGGATGGCGAGCTTCTGCGCGGAAGTGTAGTCCTTGTTGAAGATATACTGCTGCACCTGACGCAAGACACCCTTGGCATCGGCGTTGTAGTTCATGTTTGGCGACTGCCCCCAGAACGTATCCTCGTTGAGCTGCAGAGTGTCCTGTGCCACACTTCCGCTCACCATTGCTCCGAGGCGGCCGTTGCCGAGAGGGAGAGCCTCCTCCCAGTATGCCGCCGGACGGTTGTACCACAGGCGGTTCTTGCTGTCGAGTACAGGAGGCGGCACAGGATGGGTGTCGGCAGTAGTGAATGTCGTGGAAAGCTCCTCAGCGAGGACATTCCCGGCAAGGTCGGAGACGCTGCCGGCAGGCAACGTCAGGGTGTATGATGTAGTGAGACTGAGGTCGTTGTATGCGAAGGAGACCTTATTGGCATTTACCGAAGGTATTATGCTGCGCACATCCTTTGTGGCATTGTCCGTGAGCGTGGCAGCGGCGTTTTCCTTCACCTTGACACCCTCGTTGAAGAGCATTATCACCTTACCCGTGGTCAGTGCCCCGGCAGAACCGTCGGCAGGGGTGACGCTCATGAGCTGCGGAGCCTGCGTGTCGTCGGCAAGGATATTGACATACTTGAGATTGTAGTTGCTGGTCTTCGTCGCCGACTGTATGAGCATGCGTACTATGAGCCTTGCCTTGTTGTCGGCATCGAGACTGTATGTCGCATCGTTGTACGTGTTCCAGTGGGAGCCGGAGGTGTAGTCGTCAAGCACCGTCCATGTCTCGCCGCCGTCAACGGAGTAGACCACGCCGAATTTCGTGGCGGAGCTTGAGCCGTCGCCGATAGAGAAATTTAATTTCACGTTTGCGAGCGCGGTGGTGGGCATGGAGACCTCGAAATACTGGTCGTGCCTGGAACCGTCGGTGTAGTCGGCCTTTGCCGTGAACTTGTCTGTCGATGCCGTATTTAGGCGCAGCAGGTAGTTGGGACCGGAACCGCTCGACGTCACCTCCCATTTGCCGTCGCTCGTGTGGAGCGTCACCCGACACTCCTCAGGCATCATGGCACACTCGTTAGGAAGGAAATAGGGCTGTGTCTTGGACCATTGCGTGTTGGCAAGTTTCGCCCATCCGATGGTGTTCGGTGTGTAGACGGCTTCCGTGCCTTTCTTCTCGACATCATAGCCTGTGGAGAATACCCACCGTGCCACTGTCGTCTGGCTCGCCGCCTTGACGGTATGGAGGAGTGACATCAGCAGCACTCCTGCATACAACAGGAATCTTGTTTTTTTCATTTCTTTTCTTTATGTTTTTGGGTTGATGGTTGTTTAGTCGTTCAGTTGTTTCGTTGTTTAGTTGTTTGGTGGAAAGATACTCGGAAATCACGCCATGGCAGCAGATACGGCGTTTCACACCGCTTGCGGACGCACCACGGTACGTCCCTACACTGTACGCAATATTCTCACAGGAAGCGAATCCAATAATCGTATAACCGCATAACCGCATAAACCGTAAGTAACATCTCACCACAAGTGTAGGGACGTACCGTGGTGCGTCCTCAAAACGGCGTGAAACGCCGAGCGGTCGGTTAGCGGTTTTAGTTGTTCAATGGTTGATAGCCTTGACATCCTATATGGATACGCCGGCAAAGTTACCGCTGTATTATAGAATATATGTGCAAAATCAGCGCAACAGGACTGTAAAAAATGCGCAATAAGCCGAAAATCACTGTCATTTCCACCTTTTTCGGAGGAAAATAACTATCTTTGCAAAGGTGATAGCCGCTATAGCTTCCATATCAGCTATCACTACCAAACAACAAAACACCCCAAACAACAAAACAACTAAACAACTAAACAACCAAACAACTAAACAACCAAATGCCACGATACATCTTCCTGCTCTTCCTTGCCAGTCTTCTGCAGACCGCCACTGCACAGACCACCACCACAGTCTATGACGAACGCTCTGGCATCTCCCACTGGATCGTCTCCGACATACTCCAGGACCGCAACGGATTCATCTGGATGTCGACATGGAACGGCCTGAACCGCTTCGACGGATACGAGTTCAGGCAGGTGAAGTCACAGCCCGGCGACGGCACCGACATACAGTCCGAAGTGATACGCCAGATAGACCTTGACGACAGCGGCGACATAATATGCCTCTCTGAAGGAGGGCGTTTCAAACTGGATACAAGGACATACAGGCTCAAACCGGGAACCAATGCTTCCGTGAAGAAGAGAAAAAGCAGGAAACGCCCCGTGAGATTCACAGACCGCGAGGGCAACAGATGGCAGATAGAGCGTTACGGGGTGACGAAGACAAGCCGCACCGTATATCCTGCACACAGGATGCAGGGCACCGAAGGCACACACGCCAGGGCTTTCCTCAAGGACAGGAAAAGGCGCTGGTGGCTCACCACAAAGGAGGACGAGGCCATACGCCTCTACGACAGCCGCAACAGACGCCTGGGATACCTCGGCAGCGACGGCCGCCTCCACAGGGAGAAGACACCCTTCGGATACCGCGCATACAGCATCCTCGAGACACACGACGGCGACATCTGGATAGGCTGCAAGCCCGGAGCCCTCCTCCGGTTGAGGGAAAAGGCGGACGGGACGTATGATATAAGGCGGTTCGGCGAGAGCCTTCCCTGCGACACGATATACGACATCATCGAAGACAGGAAGGGAAGGCTGTGGCTCGCGACATTCGGCGGCGGCACGGTATGCGTGACAGCCCCTGCGTCAGGGAGACCGTCTTTCACGTCCTTCACGGGAAAAGAGGGCATGAAGGGACGGTGCAAGGTGAGACGCCTGCTCCTCACACGGCAGGGAAATATCGTCTGCGCCACGACAAACGGTCTCGTCACTGCCGTCATGGATGAAAAGGATATAAGGAAAAC
>JAIDEM010000164.1 GCA_029054825.1 Prevotella sp.
GTGGAGGATGCATCACGGTACGTCCCTACATGTGCGGCAATACTCTCACAGGAAGCGAATCAAATAACCACATAACCGCAAAACCGTAAAACCGTACACAATATTCTCACAGAATAAAACACCTAAAACCCACACCCATAACCTACAACCCTACAAAAATTTGCCCCTCTCGAAAAAAATCACTAACTTTGCAGAAGATAAGCTGCATCTCGGCAATTTGGAACAAGCTCCATTGCGCTCGGCTTGCATTATCTTCACATCACATAACAAGAAAACAATAAAAAAAGGACATAATAATGGCACTAAAATGCGGTATCGTAGGACTGCCAAACGTCGGCAAGTCCACACTCTTCAACTGCCTGTCGAGCGCAAAGGCACAGGCGGCAAACTTCCCTTTCTGCACCATCGAACCTAATGTCGGCGTCATCACCGTACCCGACGAGCGACTCACGAAACTCGCCGAGATAGTCCATCCCGGACGCATCGTCCCGGCGACATGCGAAATCGTCGACATCGCCGGACTCGTAAAGGGAGCAAGCAAGGGCGAAGGCCTCGGAAACAAATTCCTCGGCAACATCAGGGAGACTGACGCCATAATACACGTGCTCAGATGCTTCGATGACGACAACATCACACACGTCGACGGCACCATAGACCCTATCCGCGACAAGGAAATCATAGACACCGAGCTGCAGCTCAAGGACCTTGAGACCATCGAGGCGAAATACGCCAAGACACAGAAGATGGCCTCCACAGGCAACAAGGACGCCAAGGTGGAGCTCACCGTCATGACAGCCTACAAGGAGTGTCTCGAGGCAGGCCGCAACGCACGCACCGTGACCTTCGACAGCAAGGAGGAGCAGGAGGCGGCACGCAACCTCTTCCTCCTGACATCAAAGCCAGTGCTCTACGTCTGCAACGTCGACGAGACAGCCGCCAAGGACGGCAACGAATGGACACGAAAGGTAGAGGCGATAGCGGCAGAGGAAGGCGCCGAGTCGATGATTGTGGCGGCGAAGACGGAGGAAGACATCGCAGGCTTCGAGAGCTACGAGGACAAGCAGATGTTCCTCGAGGAGCTCGGCCTCGAGGAGTCCGGCGTCAACCGCCTCATAAAGAAGGCCTACGCCCTGCTCAACCTCCAGACATTCATCACCGCCGGAGAGATGGAGGTGAAGGCCTGGACATTCAAGAAAGGCTGGAAAGCCCCGCAGTGTGCCGGAGTGATACACACCGACTTCGAGAAGGGCTTCATCCGCGCCGAGGTGATAAAGTACGAGGACTACCTCCAGTACAAGTCGGAGGCCGCCATAAAGGAGGCAGGAAAGCTCGGCATAGAAGGAAAGGAATATATCGTGCAGGACGGCGATATCATGCACTTCAGGTTTAATGTGTAGAAGGTTGTAAGTTGATGGTTTTGGGCTATAGGTTGTTTAGCTGATAGCTTCTATTTCGGCTATAATGGCTATTTCGGCTATCACCACCCATAACCGCAAAACCGTATAAACCGCCTGAAGTATCCCACCACAAGTGTAGGGACTTTGAGCGTGGTGCGTCCGCAAAACGGCGTGAAACGCCGAGCGGTAGTTTAATTGGCAGACAAGAGCATTGGAAAAGCTGAAATAAAGCGTAACCGGCGTTTCACACCGAATAAGGACGCACCACGGTACGTCCCTACACTGTACGCAATATTCTCACAGAAGAAAAAACCTACAACCCAAAGCCCTTAACCTACAACCCAAAACCGTATAACCCCATAACCGTATAAACCATAAAAAAATGCCACTCTTCATCCACTGGAACCCAGACCTCACGGTCCTCCACCTCGGCCCCGTCTCCGTACGATGGTACTCCCTCTGCTGGATTATCGGACTCCTCGGCGCATACCTCTGCGTCCGCAAACTCTACATACAGCAGAAATACGGCGAAGAAAAATTCGAACCCCTCTTCCTCTACTGCTTCTGCGGCATAATCATAGGAGCACGCCTCGGACACTGCATATTCTACCAGCCCGAATACTTCCTCACCTCCGCAAAAGGCATCTTCGAGATGCTCCTGCCCGTAAAGCTCTACGGCACAGGCATCACCGACTCCCTCTCCTCCGGACTGTGGCACTTCACAGGCTACGAAGGCCTCGCCTCACACGGCGGCTCCATAGGCGCCATCACTGCCGTATGGCTCTACTGCCGCAACCAGAAGATGCAGCTCCTCTCCGTCATAGACATGGTCGCCATAGCGACACCAATCACCTGCACCTTCATACGCCTCGGCAATCTCATGAACTCCGAGATAATAGGCAAGCCGACAGACCTCCCCTGGGCCTTCATCTTCGAGCGCATAGACCTACAGCCACGCCACCCCGGACAGCTCTACGAAGCCCTGTTCTACGCACTGGTGGCCATCATCCTCTGGACCATCTACAGCCGCAATGACCGCAGAAACGCAGGAAATGCCTCTCCTGCGCCTCAAAAGGGCAAGAGACGGTATATCGGCACAGGACTGTATTTCGGCATCCTCATGCTAAGCATTTTCACCTTCCGCTTCCTCATAGAGTATATCAAGGAAGACCAGGTAGACTTCGAGAACGGCATGCTCTTCAATATGGGACAGCTCCTCTCCGTGCCCTTCATCATCGCCGGAGCCCTGTTCACCGCGAGGGGGATAAGGAAAGGATAGATTGAGGGTTGTGAGTGATGAGTTATCAGTTATGAGTCTCTATAGCTTCTATATCGGCTATTCCGGCTATCACTCATAACTCACAACTCATAACTCATAACTCATACCCAAAATGTCCAAAGACACCAGCATACAACTCAAAGGCATAGCCATACTTCTCATGCTGTGGCTACACCTCTTCAGCTCGTACGACATGACCGCATACTATACGAGCACCGTCTGCTGGATCAACGGCGACCCGTTGCCATACGCGCTGCGGAAACTCGGCGCCATGTGCGTCCCCATGTACGCATTCCTCGGCGGCATAGGTCTCACGGCGACATACACCAACAGCAAGACGGGAAAGATACAGACATGGAGAAGAGTCTCGAGACTGTACACGAACCTCTGGGCCGTGCTTCTCCTCTTCTACCCCATGGGAGCAACGCTCAATCCAGAACTCTTCCTCACAAGTCCGGCAGACATCATACAGAACGCCATCGGCCTGAAATACTCGTTCAACGGAGCATGGTGGTTCCTCCTGCCCTACGCCCTCATCATCCTCGCCTCAAACACTGTCATAAGCCACATGCTACGGGCAGGGACACGCAAGGAGACACTTTACCTCCTGCTCTCCATCGCCGGCTGGCTCATGGCATACATGGCGATGGACCAGCACATCTCTACAGGCACGGACATAGCAGACAGCCTGCTGACAACCGCCCTCAACACACTCACCATCTTCTTCCCCTTTCTCTCAGGCGTAAGCATGCGGAAGCACAGCATCGTCACGAAACTGAAGAAAAGGCTGTCCGACGGAAAGAAAAACGGCAAGAAGACATCATCTCTCCTTCTCCTCCTCGCCACGGCACTCGCTTTCGTGAAGCTCTGCATAGGCGGCTCGGGAATGATAAACCCATGGTTTGCCATCGCCTTCATCATGCTCTATGCCGTCAGCCCTCATCCACGATGGGTAGAAAAGACAGCAACATTCTTCGGACGCCACAGCACAAACATGTGGCTCACACACAATTTCTTCTTCTTCCACATCTTCGGATATGCCATCTACAGACTGGAATATCCGCTTCTCATATACGCCGCCCTCATCCTGCTGTCTCTCCTTTCGTCAGCGGCAGTAAGGCTTCTGCTACGGATAATTCCGCACAAAACCGTATGACGGTGGTTTGGTTGTTTAGTTGTTTAGTGGTTTAGTCGTTTGGTTAATAGCTTCTATTACGGCTATACTGGCTATTTCGGCTATCTCAACCTAAAACCAACAACCAAAACCACTAAACAACTAAACAACCAAACAACTAAACAACTAAACAACCATCACAAAAGGTAACCGTTCGTCAGACGAACGGTTACCTTTTGTCATTCATACCGTCACCTTTCATCTGCGGAAAAGTGACCGTAAGCGGTGGAAAAAACGTGGAAAACTTCAGGGAACTTCATGGAGTTATCAACAGGGGTAGGACGGCCTCGCGACGGTGTGGAAAACAGCACAGGTTTTCGGCACACTATGCCCTGCTTTTCAACATAAGAGGGAGGCGCAGGAGAGATATTTCATCATGGTCTACATGGTATATACAACGCCCTGGAAACCAGAAAGGAACGTCATCGGGCAAATGCGCGGAAGGCACAGGGATGCACGCCGTGAGGCGTGTTTTCCACGCTATCCACAGAATATAATAATCATCATATATTCTTTTTAAAATATAAATATAAGATAATCATATTGGTGGTTTGGTGTATACGGTTATGCGGTTATGCGGTTGGAATATTGCCACATGCATAGGGACGTAATACTCTCACAGAAACCTGCAACCCAAAACCGCATAACCACAAAACCGTAAAAACCGTATAACCGCACTTAGTATCCCACCACAAGTGTAGGGACGTACCGTGGTGCGTCCTCAAAACGGCGTGAAACGCCGAGTGACGGTTCAGTTGTTC
>JAIDEM010000165.1 GCA_029054825.1 Prevotella sp.
CATTCATAGACCTCGTGAGGGCTCTTGACAAGGTGGATGGTATACAGCGTTACCGCATATCGTCCATAGAGCCGAATCTGCTTACTGATGAACTGATAGAGTATTGCGCCGGCTCGCGTGCCTTCATGCCTCATTTCCATATCCCTCTGCAGTCGGGTAGTGATGAGGTGCTGAGGCTGATGCACCGCCGTTATGATAAAGCCCTGTTCCGTCATAAGATAGAACTTGTAAAGTCTCTGATGCCGGAGGCTTTCATTGGTGTCGATGTCATGGTGGGATGTCGCGGAGAGACCCCTGAATGCTTTGAGGAATGCTACAGTTTCATAGACTCGCTCGATGTTCAGCAGCTTCACGTGTTCCCTTATTCGGAACGCCCAGGTACAGCGGCACTGAAGATTCCTTATGTCGTTGACGACAAGGAGAAAAAGTCGCGTTCGCACCGTCTGTTGGAACTGTCGGACAGGAAGACGGAGGCTTTCTATCGGAAGTTTATCGGCAGGGAAATGGATGTCCTTATGGAGAAAGCCCCTAAAGGAAGGGCCATGCACGGATTTACAGGTAATTATGTCCGTGTGGAACTTTCTGCCGATATGGCACGCGATGAGTATGACAACGAGATATTGAGAGTAAGGATGGGTGATTTCAATCATGACAGAACAGCATTGCAGGCTGTGATTCTGCCCTAAGAGTTGACGGCGTGCCGGATTTTGATAGCTTGCTTATGAAAGTGTCTGTTATAATATTGAACTGGAACGGTACCGATATGATGCGGCGGTTTCTGCCTTCTGTGGTAGCCAATACGGCAGGAGCGGAGATTGTCGTGGCAGACAACGGGTCGGACGATGACTCGCTGACGATGCTGGCATCTGAGTTCCCTTCTGTGAGGACTGTCACCCTTGACAGGAATTATGGCTTTGCAGAAGGCTACAATCGTGCCATAGCGGCGGTTGAAAGTGAATATGTCGTGCTCCTTAACAGTGACGTGGAGACTCCTGAGGGGTGGCTTGCTCCTCTCGTGGAGTATATGGATGCTCATGAGGATGTTGCGGCATGTCAGCCGAAACTGCTGGCTTTCAATGACAAGAACTCCTTTGAATATGCCGGAGGAGCCGGAGGGTTTGTCGACAGATACGGGTATCCTTTCTGCCGAGGCCGGATATTCGGTGTCGTGGAAAAGGACCATGGACAGTATGATGATGTCTGTGATATACACTGGGCGACAGGTGCCTGCATGATGGTGCGTAGGGATGTATACATCAAGTCTGGAGGCCTTGATGCCCGTTTCTTTGCCCATAACGAGGAGATAGACCTCTGCTGGCGCATGCGTCTCTTCGGATATCGTGTCGTATGTGTGCCTGCCAGTATCGTGTATCATCTCGGCGGTGGGACTTTGCCGCAGGGGAACCCTCGCAAGACTTACCTGAATTTCCGCAATAACCTTACTATGCTTTATAAGAATCTTCCAGAATCATCTCTTAATAAGGTGATGGGATGGCGGCTTCTTCTTGACCATCTGGCGATGGCGCAGTCGCTGCTGAAGGGCAATGCCGCGGATTTAAAGGCAATACGTGCTGCACGGAGGGATTTCAAGGCGTGGAAGAAGGAGTACGAACCGATAAGGAGGGATATACAGAAACGTGCTTGCCACGGTGCCGGGGATGACGGCGGAATGTTTACGATGCCTTATTCCGTATTGTTGAAATATTACCTTCAGGGAAAGATACATTTCTCGGAATTATAAGAACAGTTAATATGAAAGGGTTGACAGTTATACAGAAACGTATTTTTGCCGTACCAGCATGTGTCTTGTTGGTGCTTGCTGTGGCTGGCATTGTGTATGTTTTCCATGATGATGAGAATGACAATGAGATTGCGAATACAGAAGGCAGAATGACAGTAGCGGTGACTCCGACACTTGATTGCCTGCCTCTCTATGTGGCGCAGGCTAACGGTATAGCCGAGGAACTGGGATGCACACTGGTGTTGCAGGAACACATGTCCATAGCCGATTGTGACAGTGCTCTGGCAGGAGGCTCAGCCGTATGTGCTACGACAGACTGCGTGCGTGCCGAAATGTTTCTTGCCGATAAGAAAAAGATTTCAGGGAAACAGTTCTTGCTGCTGCAGAACCCTAATACATGGTTTTATCTTTTCGCGAACCGTAGGGCGCGTATAAGGAAGGCATCGCAGATGAAGGACAAGATGATTGCCGTGGACCGTAAGGGGGCAGACGCCTTGATGGCTCAGTATGTGCTGGACTCTGTGAAACTTGCGGATGACAAGACGTTCCTCGTGAACATAAACAGTATATCCATACGCATGGCAATGCTGGCAAACAATACTATGGATGCAGCCGTCTTGCCAGAGCCACAGGCGACAGTGGCGCGTAAGGCAGGACATGAAAGTCTTTATGCGGAGCATGGCAAAGACGGTAAGGCGAATGGCGCTTTCCTTGTGAAAGACGGAATGAAAGACATGTTCGTGAAAGTGTATAATCGTGCTTGCGATTCCATAAACAAGAACGGTATACATCATTATGATTATATATTTGTTGAACGTATGGCAGTACCAAGGAAGTGTGTGAAGGATATTCCTGCGAGGAGATTTGTTAAATTATGAAAAAAACCTGAAAACCTTTTCGTGGTTTCAATTATTTTGCTATCTTTGCAATGTCTAATATTTACACAACGCCCTCGCTGGTTTTTGGAATGTGTTTTTCCATAAGGAACATGGCTGGGACGTACATGATGGAATCAAACAATAACAACAATAACTAAAACGTTAATTTATGTCACATATTAATGGACGCATCTCACAGATCATCGGTCCTGTCATCGATGTGTACTTTGATACAAAGGGACAGGACCCGGAGAAGGTGTTGCCGAAGATTCATGACGCTTTGAAGATAAAGCGTCATGACGGCTCGGACTTGATAGTAGAGGTGCAGCAGCATATCGGTGAAGATACGGTGCGTACTGTAGCCATGGACAATACTGACGGTCTGCAGCGTGGACTTGAGGCTGTCCCTATGGGCTCTCCTATCGTTATGCCTGCAGGTGAGCAGATCAAGGGTAGAATGCTTAATGTGATTGGTGCTCCGATTGACGGCATGAAGAGCCTTTCACAGGAAGGTGCATATCCTATCCACCGTGAGGCTCCTAAGTTTGAGGAACTTTCTACTTCCAAAGAGATGCTCGCGACGGGCATCAAGGTCATCGACCTCCTTGAGCCTTACCTGAAAGGTGGAAAAATCGGTCTCTTCGGAGGTGCTGGCGTCGGTAAGACCGTGCTTATCATGGAACTTATCAACAATATCGCAAAGGGACATAACGGATTCTCTGTCTTTGCCGGTGTCGGTGAGCGTACACGTGAGGGTAATGACCTTATCCGAGAGATGATAGAGTCTGGCGTAATAAAATATGGCGATAAGTTCAAAGAGGCTATGGCTGAGGGGAAATGGGACTTGTCTCTCGTTGACCCGGAAGAGCTGAAGAAATCACAGGCAACGCTCGTCTATGGACAGATGAACGAACCGCCGGGTGCACGTGCTTCTGTGGCATTGTCAGGTCTTACTGTGGCAGAGGAGTTCCGTGACCAGGGTGGCGATATATTGTTCTTTATTGACAACATTTTCCGTTTCACACAGGCAGGTTCCGAGGTGTCCGCACTTCTCGGACGTATGCCTTCTGCTGTGGGATACCAGCCGACACTGGCATCGGAAATGGGTGCTATGCAGGAGCGTATCACTTCGACAAAGACTGGTTCTATAACATCTGTACAGGCTGTGTATGTGCCTGCGGATGACTTGACCGACCCTGCTCCAGCTACAACGTTTACACATCTTGATGCAACGACAGAACTTTCGCGTAGCATTGCACAGCTTGGTATATACCCGGCTGTAGACCCGCTGGGCTCTACATCACGAATACTTGACCCGCTGGTTGTCGGTAAGAAACATTATGACTGCGCTCAGCGTGTGAAGCAGATTCTCCAGCGTTATAAGGAACTTCAGGACATCATCGCTATCCTTGGTATGGATGAGCTTTCTGACGAGGACAAGTTGACTGTCAACCGTGCACGTCGTGTGCAGCGTTTCCTGTCACAGCCATTCACTGTCGCTGAACAGTTTACTGGCGTGAAAGGCGAGATGGTTTCCATTGAGGATACCATAAAAGGCTTCAACATGATTCTTGACGGTGAGCTTGATGACCTGCCGGAACAGGCGTTCCTTAATGTCGGCACCATCGAACAAGCTATCGAGAAAGGCAAGGCACTTCTTGCCCAGGCACAGGAATAAAACTTTTCGACCATGCTTACTCTTAATATCGTATCTCCGAAAAAGACAATATACAGTGGGACGGCAGAGAAAGTCGTTGTACCAGGAACTATGGGGCAATTCGAAATTCTTGACAACCATGCTCCTCTGATATCATCTTTGGATGGAGGGGAAATCAGGTACACCACTGTCGATGGTGAATACTCGTGTGTTATAGAAAGAGGGTTCGTCGAGGTAAAGAAGAACAATGTGGATATCTGCGTTGAGGTATAGAACACAAGTTATATATATATATGAACTCTGACCTTGACGAGAGAATGAACAAGAAAGCAAATATATGGATAAGAAAGATGTAGAGAGAGCTTGTAAGAGGTATCTCGCACAGCTTCTCGGCATTATAGTCGTTCTTTTTGTAATCTGCGAGTCGTTGATGACATTAGGCATTGTCGGTGACATCACAATGCCGTTGACAGTCAGTTGGATATTCATGCTGACGCTTGGCTTTGCGGTATCGCTTATATGGAAGAAGGTCGCGGTTTCAGCCCCTGATTCCCTACCTACATTCTTTACGGCTGTATCAGGTTTCAGAATACTCATTGCATTGTCCACTCTTCTCGGATGCTATATCGCTGTGGGACGGGACAATATGGGTGAATATCTGATTGTATTCATGGTGTTCTATCTTGTGTCTCTCGCACATCACTCAATGTTCTTTGCACATATTAACAATAAAAAGTGAAAAATGAAACGTATCAAGTCTATAATGCTTCTTGCTTTGATGCTTGTCTCCGTGGTCTCTGTGCAGGCCAACGGCGGTGAACAGAAGGAAGAAGGCTTGAATATCTCGGGAATAGTGCTTGAGCATCTGTCGGATGCTTATGAATGGCACATTGCTTCTTATGAGGGAAGCCATCTGAGCATACCATTGCCGATTATTGTCAGAAGCGAACAGACAGGCGAATGGACTTTCTGCACGGTGCACAGTCTTCCCGAACCGTATTATTTCGATGAGGAACACCATGGCAAAATTTATGAGAAGATGTCTGACGGAACAACTGTTCGTCCGCTTGATTTGAGCATAACAAAGTCGGTCGCTCAGATATGGATTGTTGTCGCCATATTGATTGTCATCTTCCTCAACTGTGCAAAATGGTACAAAAAGCACGACTGTAAGAGTGAGGCTCCACGAGGATTTGTCGGTGCTGTAGAGATGTTGACGATGACAATACATGACGATCTCTGCAAAAGCTGCATAGGAGAGAAGTATTACAAAACATACGCTCCATATCTTCTCACTGTGTTCTATTTCATTCTGACAACCAACCTTGTAGGTCTTTTGCCGATATTCCCCGGCGGCGCGAATGTTACAGGCAACATCAACATCACAATGTTCTTGGCTTTGTGCACGATGCTGGTGGTAAATATCTTTGCCAATGCACATTATTGGAAAGAGATTCTTTGGCCGGAAGTCCCTGGACCACTGAAATTGCTGATGATTCCGATAGAGGTGTTCGGTGTCTTCACGAAGCCGTTTGCATTGATGATACGTCTCTTTGCGAATATGATGGCAGGCCATGCGGTGATACTTTCATTCACTTGCGTGATATTCCTCGGCTGGTCTATGGGTGCAGCCTATGGTCTCGGACTGAATATCTTCAGTGCTTTGATGTTGCTGTTTATGAACTGTCTCGAGGTTCTTGTGGCATTTGTACAGGCTTATGTGTTCACTCTTCTTTCAGCGGTGTTCATCGGATTGGCACATGTGGAGCATCATGAGGCATGACAGTCGCATACAGTGAGACATGACTTTTATGGAAACGCTACTATAATAAGAGGAAAAACGGCAATGAGTCTGAAAATAGAAGAACGACAAGTTGCATGAAATAAATATAAACAAGAATAATTAATAACTTAAAACTCAAAGACTATGATTTCATTATTGACAGAAGGACTCGCAGCTATGGGCTGTGGTCTCGGTGCAGCTCTCGCAACAATCGGTGCAGGTATTGGTATTGGCAAGATAGGTGGAAGTGCAATGGATGCCATTGCCCGTCAGCCTGAGGCAGCAGGTAAGATTCAGACAAACATGATTCTTACAGCCGCTTTCGTTGAGGGTTGTGCCCTCTTTGCTATTGCAGCTTGTGCGTTCATTATCAAGTAAAGACTGATATTCAATTAGAAGAAAATGGATTTAAGTAATTTGCCTGCTGTACTCACACCGGACCTTGGTCTGCTGTTTTGGATGTTGCTGGCATTTCTCGTAGTCTTCGTCGTACTTGCCAAGAAAGGTTTCCCAGCCATTGTCAATATGGTGGAGGAGCGTAAGGCGTATATTGATGAGAGCCTGAAAAAGGCTCATGAGGCAAACGAGAAACTGGCAAATATTCAGGCAGAGGGCGAGAAAATGTTGCTTGAGGCAAGAGAGCGTCAGTCACAGATTGTGAAGGAGGCTCAGGCTACACGCGACAAAATGATTGCCCAGGCAGAAGTGAAGGCACGTGAGGAAAGTGCGCGCATTATTGCAGAGGCAAAGGCTCAGATAGAGACCGAGAAGCAGAATGCCATTGCTGATATCCGTCAGCAGGTATCTGTTCTCAGCGTGAGCATTGCCGAGAAGATATTGCGCCAGAAGCTTTCTGACGACAAGAGTCAGATGGCTTATGTCGACAAGTTGCTGGATGATGTTTCTTCTGATGCTAAATAATAAAGATAGAGTATGGATTTAGGCGTTATTTCAATTCGCTATGCGCGTGCCCTTCATAAGAGTGCCGTGCAGACGGGCTGTGATGAGGATGTCTACAATGATATGGTGTCTCTGACCAATGCATATGTGGAACTTCCTCAACTGCGCCACACTATCGACAATCCTATGCTCCAGCAGGAGAAGAAGGAAAGTCTACTCAAAGCTGCTTGCGGTGCGAAGCCGGCAGAATTGACAATACGCTTTCTCAGACTCGTTTTGCAGGAAGGCAGGGAGACGGTGATGCAGCTCATTGCCCAGTCATACATCACTCTATACCGCAAGCAGAAGAATATCATTCACGGACGTCTCATTACTGCCACTGCTGTTTCTCCTGCGACAGAACAGAAGGTGCGCCGGATGGTGGAGCAGAGAACAGATGGCACAGTGGAGTTCCTTACCGAGATTAACCCTGATATCATAGGCGGTTTTATTCTCGAGTATGACACTTACCGTATGGATGCCAGTGTGAAGTCACAGCTTCAGGGCATTCTAAAACAATTAAAGTAAAATAATGGACAAGATAAAACCAAGCGAAGTATCTGAAATTTTGCTTCAGCAACTCAATAGCATCGGAGCCGAGCAGAATTTTGATGAAGTAGGTACCGTACTTACCGTAAACGACGGTGTGGCACGTATCTATGGACTCAACAATGCTGAGGCAAACGAACTCCTCGAGTTCGAGAACGGAACGATGGCTATTGTGATGAACCTTGAGGAGAACAACGTTGGTTGTATTCTTCTTGGTTCTACCAGTGGTATCAAGGAAGGAATGAAGGTAAAGCGTACAAAGCGTATCGCTTCCATCCGTGTAAACGACAATATGCTTGGTCGTGTCATCAATCCTATTGGCGAGGCCATTGACGGTATGGGTGACATAGACCTTACTGATGCTTACGAGATGCCTCTTGACCGTAAAGCTCCAGGCGTTATTTACCGTCAGCCGGTGAAACAGCCGTTGCAGACTGGCATAAAGGCCGTAGACTCGATGATTCCTATCGGACGCGGACAGCGAGAGCTCATCATTGGCGACCGTCAGACAGGCAAGACTGCTATTGCCATAGACACCATCATTAACCAGAAGTCTTTCTATGAGGCTGGTAAACCGGTATATTGTATATATGTAGCTATAGGACAGAAGGC
>JAIDEM010000166.1 GCA_029054825.1 Prevotella sp.
GATAGAGTCTATGCGTAATACCATAATCAGATGTGGTGGAGAAGTGCATTTCCAGACAAAAATGACACAACTGATTATGCAAGAGAAGACGGTGATTGGTGTCATTGCCAATGAAAAAGAGTTTCTTGGTCCTGTGATTCTTGCAACGGGTCATAGTGCACGTGATGTTTATCGTTATCTTGCGTCGGCAGATGTAAGGATGGAGGCCAAGGGTATTGCTGTGGGAGTGAGACTGGAGCATCCTTCAGAATTGATAGATCAGATACAGTATCATTCAAAGCAGGGTAGGGGCAAATATCTTCCTGCTGCAGAATACAGTTTTGTGAATCAAGTAGACGGGCGTGGTGTATACTCTTTCTGTATGTGCCCGGGAGGTTATGTCATTCCGGCTGCGACAGATGCTCGACAAATTGTCGTGAATGGCATGTCGCCAAGTTCACGTGGAGGCAAATGGTCTAATAGTGGAATGGTTGTAGAGACACGTCCAGAGGATGTTGACGGTGACTTGAGTGATCCTTTGAAGATGATGCTCTTTCAGGAAAGACTTGAGAATGATTGCTGGTTGCAAGGCAATATGAAGCAGACTGCTCCGGCGCAGAGAATGACCGATTTTGTCAATGGAAGATTAAGCTATGATTTGCCGCAGTCATCGTATACTCCAGGGCTTATAAGTTCTCCTTTACATTTTTGGTTACCACAGCAGGTGAGCAAGCGACTTCAAGAGGGCTTTAGGATGTTTGGGAGACGCTCTCATGGATTCCTGACGAACGAAGCCTGCATGATAGCAGTGGAGACACGTACATCTGCTCCTGTGCGTATCCTTCGTGATTATGATAGTTTACAGCATGTGGAGGTGAATGGATTGTTTCCTTGTGGTGAAGGTGCTGGTTATGCTGGTGGTATTGTTTCTGCTGGCGTCGATGGAGAGCGGTGTGCGGAAATGGTGAACTTGTATCTTTCATGATGCATAAAACTTTCTGAAAAGACATCATGGTTTGTGCCTATGCCTGTTATCCGTAGATTGTGGATATTTGCTTTACGCTGTTTATGCATGTTGTTGATTTTCTTATTGTTGAATGCTACGCTGTAAATTATTTCAAAAATAGTTGTAGCAATGTTTTGTGATTTGTTTTTTTTGTATTATCTTTGCAAACAGTTTTCAAAAAGGAAAACTTTTAAGTCTGATTCTGAGAAAAAGTTTTCCAAAATGGGAAACAATTTCAGTAGTGACCTGAGAAAAGTTGCAAACATTTTAGGTTTTATATAACTTATACAATAAATGGAAATCAAGAACTTTACAATTACAAAGCGCGATGGGACAAAAGCCTCGTTTTCGCTTGACAAAATCATGAATGCTATAATCAAAGCATTCAATTCAGTAAATGAGCCTGTAGATTTGGGA
>JAIDEM010000167.1 GCA_029054825.1 Prevotella sp.
GGGCAAGGATGTTCCAAGGGGCAAGTCCCTGCTCTATAAGATACGCTATCTTATACGTCAACACACGGGTCTTGCCGGAGCCTGCTCCGGCAATGACGAGCGACGGTCCGTCACAGTATTCCACAGCCTCACGCTGGGAGTCGTTCAGTTCTTCAAGATTCATTTGTTCGGTTTAGACGGTTATGAGGGTTGTGGGTTGAAGGTTATTGGTTGTGGGTTATTGGTTGAAGGGTATTGGTTGAAGGGTAAACATTTATCCGAATAACCGCCTAACCATATACACCGCACAACCTCATTTCTTCGTTTTATACACGCCACCAGCTACCGTGGATGTATTGATAGCCTCGCCTTCCTTCGGGAAAGAAGGGATGAAGCGCATCTCATGCTGTATGCGCTGCTGGCGCTGGCGTATGTAATAGCTCGGATGGAGTGAGGAATATTTCCTCGGATTCGGCAGAGTAGCAGCTATCAGGGCACAATCTGCACGTGTCAGGTCATGGCTTGTGATACCTCCGAAATGGTATTCCGCCACAGCATCGGCACCGTATATGCCCGGTCCCATCTCTATGGAATTGAGATAAACCTCCATGATACGCTGCTTAGACCAGAACAGCTCTATAAGAAAAGTGAAGTAGCTCTCCAGCCCTTTGCGCAACCAGCTGCGTCCCGGCCACAGGAAAACATTCTTTGCCGTCTGCTGGGAGATGGTGGAAGCGCCGTGCACCCTGCCGCCTTTGCTGTTGTGCATCACAGCCTTCTGTATGGCATTGAAGTCAAAGCCATGGTGCAGGAGGAAACGCTGGTCCTCACTCGCCATGACCGCCACAGGCAGATGTTTCGAGATTTTGTCCAGACTCACCCAGTGATGGTGCATGACAATGCTCTCTCCGTCCTTTACCTGTTCTATCGTCCTGATAATCATCAGCGGAGTGACATATACAGGCACATACTTGAAGAGCAATACAGCAAGTATCGTTGACGCAAAGAAGATTGCGACCGCAGCGGCCACAATCTTCTTCAACAGTCCGAATGTAAGCGTGTTAAGTATACTCATCCTGTATTCCCTTACTTGAGTGTGCCGGCATTAGCAGCATCCACCATCGCCTGGGAAGCGTAGAGATAGACCTCTACACGACGGCTTGCAGCGGCATTCTCTGAACCGTCGCTGTTGCGGACGAGATACTGTGGGTCCTCTCCGAAGCCCTTTACGGTCTTCACCTGTGCTGGAGAGACACGGCAAGTGTTCTGGAGATAGTTGGACACGGCATACGCACGGTTGTTGCTGAGATTGAGGTTGAGCTCGTCAGAACCGTCGGAAGACGCATAGCCGTATATGGCAACGTCGCAGTCTGTGTACACATTGAGCACCTTATTGGCAAACTGGCTCAGTGAAGCCTGTGCAGAAGGCTGAAGTACAGACTTGCCGGTGCTGAAGAGGATGCCGTTGTCGAAAGACACTTTCACGGCCTGCAGACCGTTGGCGTCTGTCACTGTCTCCACTGTAGCATTGTCCACCTGCGCAGCGGCAGCCTTTGCCTTGTCCATTTTCTTACCTATAAGATAGCCTGCACCAGTACCTACAGCACCGCCGATAGCCGAACCTATGAGGGCGCTCTTTCCACTGTTGCCTACGAGGCCTCCTATGATTGCTCCAAGGGCAGCACCGCCACCGCCACCTACAAGTGTGCCTGTCTTTGTAGAAGTACCGCAACCTGTAATAACGAGTGCTGCCAGAACAGCACAGATTGTCTTGATTCCTTTCATGGCATTTGTCTTTTATTCGTGAAACAATATGAAAAACTTGCGTGCAAATTTCGTGAAAAATATTGAGATATGCAAGCATTTTTGTGAAAATTAACGCCGAATGACATTCCGTTACATTACCGTTTCCGAAATATATCTATACTTATTTAAAAATCAGCGCCTTACAAAGAGATTACAAAAGGTCACCTTTTATAACGCAAAAGGTCACCTTTTACCTATCGAACCATGACAGTTCACAAGGTAAAAGGTGACCCTTTGTCAAAACTCTGCTATAGTGATGCCTGTCCCGCCGAAACGTATGTCCTCGTCACGGTATCGGATTACATTAGGAACAGTGCCGAGATACTGGCGGATAAGCTGACGGAGTATGCCGTTGCCTTTGCCGTGAAGTATGCGCACCTGCTGCACTCCGACAAGGATAGCATCATCTATGAAATACTGTACCGCCACAAGTGCTTCGTCGCCGCGCATGCCGCGGACATCCAGCTCGTGGTTGAAATTGCGTGAACGGTCGTCCATCGTCGCGCGAGTCATGTGCGACACCTTTGCCGTCTCTGCCGCGAGAGCCGCCGCTGTGGCAGAAAGTCCGCCGCGAAGGACGTTGTCGTCCGTGACATCCTTTGACACCGTCTCCTGACGAGCGTGCTCCAGACGGTCGGCCTTAACCTTGGAACGCATGCCGCCGGAGAACACCACCGTGGCCATCTTGCCTTGGATGGACTCGACTGTGCCGACGGTCTTCGTGCCGCGGATACGTACACTGTCGCCGACAGCGACAGGACGCGACTCATCTATGCGCTGTGCCGCCTCGCGCAAGACCTCTGCCGCCTTCTGCTCGGCAGCACTGAGAGCACCGGCAACCTTATTGCGCTTCCGTTCCTCACGGCGCTGCTGACGCTGCTGTATCTGCTCTATCTTCTTCTGTATGGCATCGTCCTTTGCCTTCAGGTCTATCTCATCAACCTCCTGCTCAAAATGGCGAAGCTCCTCACGGATGCGCTTTGTCTCCTCCTTCTCTGCCTGCGCCTCGCGTATCTCCTTGATGGCAAGTTCGACACGGCGGTTGCTCTCCTTCAGGATTTCCTTCGCCTCAGCCTTGGCCTTGGCAAGAATGTCACGGCGTTCTTTCTCCAGACGCTCTATCTCCTCACGGTACATGAGGACCGTCTTCTCCATATCCTTCTCATGACGGTGGATAGTCTGGCGCTTTCCCTCCCAATACCGCTTGTCACGGACGATATCCTGCAGATACTTGTCGCTCTGTATATAGTCCTGTCCCACTATCTTCGTAGCGGCACTTATGACGGTCTCTGGGAGCCCTATCTTCCTCGCTATCTCTATGGCGAACGACGAACCGGGACGCCCTATGGCAAGCTGGAAGAGGGCACGCATCTCATGACGGTCGTAGAGCATGGCGCCGTTTGCCACTCCCTCGTGGCTGTCCGCAAATTCCTTAAGGTTCTGGTAATGTGTAGTGATGATGCCCCAGACCTTGTTCCTGCAAAGATGGTCAAGGACACTCTCGGCTATCGCACCGCCTATCTGCGGCTCCGTACCAGTGCCGAACTCGTCTATGAGTATCATCGTGCCGGAGTCTGCACTGCGGAGCATGTGCTTCATGTTGACAAGATGACTGGAATATGTCGACAGGTCATCGGAGATGCTCTGCTCGTCGCCGATATCCATCATGATGCCCTTGAACACTCCCATCCGCGACCTCTCGCCGACAGGTACAGACAAGCCGCACTGAAGCATGTACTGCAAAAGGCCTGCCATCTTCAGACACACAGACTTGCCGCCGGCATTAGGGCCGGAGATGATGAGCATGCGCTTCTCCTCCGTTAGTGTTATGTCAAGCGGCACGATACGTTTTGCAGGGGATGTGTCTTCCGGGACACGTTCCGCCTCATGCTTCTCGATGGACAGCTGCAGCAAAGGGTGGCGCGCCTGTATCCATTCCACTACGGGGCGATGCTCTATTTCCGGTTCAAAAGCCCTTAAAGTCTCGGCAAGGAGCGATTTCGCACGTATGAAATCGATGTATGCAAGAAGACGGTAAGAGTCGCCTATCATGCGTATATGCGGACGAATCTGTGACGCAACCTCTTTCAATATGCGGATTATCTCGCGGCGTTCCTCAGCCTCCAGTTCGCGTATCTTATTGTTTGCCTCCACGACCTCTGTCGGTTCTACATAGACAGTCCTGCCGGAAGCCGACTCGTCATGCACGATACCAGAAATCTTGCGCTTCATTGCAGGCACGACAGGTATCACAAGTCTGCCGTCACGGAGAGCAGGAGTGACATCACGCTCTATGAGTCCCTCGTTCTTCGCGTTATTGAGAATGCCGTTGAGGGTACGCGAAATGGAGCCTTCCATGCTCTTCAGTTCATAGCGTATGCGCCCGAGCTCACGCGTGGCGTTGTCGCGGAGATGGCCAGAGCTGTCAAGTATCTGCCCTATCCTCCTCGTGATATTCGGGAATATGCAGATGCCTTCGGTAAGCTTCTGCAATGCCGGATAGCGATAGGTATACTCCCCGTCAGCTGTCTCATCGGCATCACGCGAGAGGAAGGTTATGATTCTGTGTATAGTGGTGAGGGAGCGCTGCAGGTTCCACAGTTCCTCCTCCTCAAGATGTGTACCTTCAAGACGCAGACGCGCTATTTCCTCACGCATGTCGAAGAAATAGTCGAGAGGGAAATCGTCAGCCTCTTCCTTCAGTCTGCGGAACTCCTTCACCTGCTGTAGCCATGACTGGATATCGGCAACATCGGTGGAGAAGACCATATCGTCGACCATCTTGCGGCCGAGACCGCACATGCAACGGCCGGCGAGCATCACACGAATCTCGTCAAACCCTATCTTATGTTCAAAATTTTCGGGATATATCATCTCAAATCTATAATCTCTGCTGTTGGATAATCCTTGGAGCTGAAAACAAACTCACTGTCGGAAATGGCTTTCTTGCTGAAATTCGAGATGCTTATCGTGACCCACTGCCCTTTCTGGAGCATACGTACCTGAGTAGGAACATAGTCGGCGTTGACAGTAATGTACATTTCCGAGATGGCCTGACGTCCTGTTGCCACCATGTGCACAAGACGTGTGCTGCCCTGAATCTTCTGGGAAAGCCTGTAGCCTTTCTTATAAAGGGAGATAAAAGCGTAAGGATTCATCGCCTGCTGCTTGCTGGCAGAAGGGTTAGCGATGTTCACTTCGTTGGTAGAAGCCATATATGTCCACTGCGTCTTGCCGTTATACCACATTATGGCTTTCGGCGTGCGGGCACAGAATTTCGAGCCCTTTACGGCAATAGAGCCTGTCTGTTTTCCTACTTTACCTCCGGAGATTGTGAACGATGCACGGGCACCGCTCTTGTTTCCTATGACGGAAGCAACCTTATCAAGTGTCTTCCGTGCATCTTCTGCATTACCTGCAAATGTCTGCAAAGTCATGAAAGCAAGACTTAGCAATAGTATTATCCTTTTCATATTAACGGTTGTGTAGTTTTTTTTTACGGTTGTACGGTTAGACGGTGTTTGGCTGTAGGTTATGTTTTTTGTTTTGTACGGTTATACGGTATTGGACTGTAAGCTGTGGGGTGTGTAATTTCGGTTTTACATGAAAAGCAATCTCCGCCTAACCGTAAGACCGCTTAACCATATAAACCGTACCAAACCGCATTACTGTCGCAGCTGTGCCAGAAGTGTATCGAGAGAATTCTCATCCGTGACAAGCACCTCACGCGGCTTCGAGCCCTGTGCAGCGCCGACTATGCCCAGACGCTCTATCTGGTCCATGAGACGGCCTGCGCGGTTGTAACCGATAGAGAACTTACGCTGTATGGCTGATGTCGAACCTTGATTGCTGAGCACTATGAAGCGTGCGACATCCTCAAACAACGGGTCAAGGTCGGCAAGACTGCTGTCGCCAATGCCTCCGCCTCCCGCTTCGTCTGTAGCAGGCTCCGGCAATTCCATAGGATGTAGAGGACCAGGCTGTGCCGCAATGTACTTGGCTATATCCTCCACCTCTGGCGTATCGACAAGGGCACACTGCACACGTGTCGGCTCCTGTCCGTTGAGGAAGAGCATATCGCCACGTCCCACAAGCTGGTTGGCGCCAGGACGGTCAAGGATCGTACGTGAGTCGACTACCGCTCCTACACGGAAAGAGATACGTCCCGGGAAGTTTGCCTTGATATTACCCGTGATGATTGTCGTTGTAGGACGCTGTGTCGCAATGACCATGTGTATGCCGACAGCACGCGCAAGCTGTGCTATACGTGCTATAGGAAGTTCCACCTCCTTGCCTGCTGTCATGATAAGGTCTCCGAACTCATCGATGATTACCACAACATAAGGCATATATTCATGTCCCTTCTCTGGATTGAGCTTGTGGGTAAGAAACTTCTGGTTGTACTCCTTGATGTTTCGGGCACCGGCAATCTTGAGCATATCGTAACGCTTATCCATGAGCGTACACAGTGATTTCAATGTACGGACGACCTTGGTGACATCAGTGATTATCGGGTCTTCATCCTCGTCTACGGATGCCATGAAATGGTCTGCAATAGGGCCATAGACCGAGAACTCCACCTTCTTTGGGTCGACAAGGACGATTTTCAGTTCGTTAGGATGTTTCTTGTAAAGCAGTGACGTGATGATGGCGTTAAGTCCCACAGACTTACCCTGACCTGTAGCACCGGCGACAAGGAGATGGGGAAGCTTCGCGAGATCCACCATAAACACCTCGTTCGTGATTGTCTTTCCGAGAGCGATAGGCAGTTCCATGGTCGACTCCTGGAATTTCTTGGAGTTGAGGATAGACTCCATGGAGACAATGGCAGGCTTTGCATTAGGGACTTCTATACCGATTGTTCCCTTTCCTGGTATAGGAGCAATGATTCGGATACCGAGCGCGGCAAGGGAAAGGGCAATATCGTCCTCCAGATTGCGTATCTTGGATATACGGACGCCCTCTGCTGGAGTGATTTCATAGAGCGTGATAGTCGGACCGACAGTTGCCTTTATCTCACGTATCTGCACCCCGAAAGAGTTCAGCACCTCCACTATGCGTTTCTTGTTGGCGATAAGTTCTTCCTTATCAATATAGGGTTTGCTGTCGTTGTCATATTTCTTCAACAGGCTGAGTGTAGGGAACTTATACATCGTGAACGGCTCACGCGGATTGATAGGAGTAGAAAGGTCGTAGTGCGTGAGATTTTTCCCATGCGCCTTTTCGTCTTTTACTCCCGTTTCCACGACAAGTTCTACTTCCCCATCTTCTGCTGCTCCCACTGTTTCATCTGCACTCTTTGATGCTTCGCCATTGGAAGCGGCATCAACAATCTCGCCCGTATCCTCATTTACAAGAGTACGATTGGCTGTGTCTTCCGTATTGTCTGGCTGGTCAAATGTCGCCACACCATCATTGAAAGCCACAGTCTGGGCTGCAGAGTCTGTATAAGTATCGACTTGACCGTTCCACTCTTCTTCCTGCTCTCCCCCACCTGTCGCGACAGAGAATTTCACTTTGCTGGTGATATATCCTATAGGATTGAGGAGATGACGGATGAAGGCTATAGTCTCAGATGTGAGGAATGTCATGAAGGCAACGGCTACAATGCCGAGGACTGCAATAAGCCCGGGAGAACCAATAACGCCTTCAAGGAACTGCCGGCAGCTCTCGCCATGGTCTCCACCGGGACTGAACACCTGGTCTTCCATTATCGGTGTAAGGAACTTGGCGAAGGTGACGGACATCCATACCATAGTGAGCGCTGTGGAGAAGAACCATTTCCACAGATTCACCTTGTATGCACCCATGAGCTGAAGACCGCAGAACAGGATGAATACAGGAATGAAGAATGCCGCGATGCCGAAACACCGCGCAATAAGAAAATAACTGATAAGCGCGCCTATCGATCCACAGGCGTTCTGGAATTCATGGCTTGAGTCAATAATCTCGCCAGGGCGAAGCTGTATTACAAGACTTTGATCAAAAGCTCCTGTGAGAAAATAGCTTCCCATCGCTATCATCATATAGACGGCAAGGCTCAATAATACAAGACCTACGATGAAATCGACCTTTTCATTATGGACAACTCCACCTATGCCCATGACATCCGCGTATGTTTTCTTCGTCTTTTTTGCCGATTTCCCCGTTTTTTTATTGTTGTTTTTTATAATAGACATACCTGCTTGATTATTTTTCGTAAATGCAAAAGTAATTGAAAAAAATCATAATCATATATATTTCCTTGATTTTTTTTGTTAATTTTGCAAATGGTAAAGATTGACAGATGAAAAAACATATTACAAACAAGTTTGACAAGAAACTGATGCCCACTCTAC
>JAIDEM010000168.1 GCA_029054825.1 Prevotella sp.
CCTGTGTACCGCGGGCACGCATGGCGGTGAAGGCCTCGTGTCCAGGGGTGTCGAGGAATGTTATCTTCCTGCCGTCGGCCAGTTTCACGTTGTAGGCACCGATATGCTGTGTGATGCCTCCTGCCTCTCCGGCTATGACGTTGGTGTTGCGTACATAGTCGAGGAGTGACGTCTTGCCGTGGTCGACATGACCCATGACGGTGACAATCGGCGCGCGTGACTGGAGATCTGTCTCATCGTCAGCCTCTTCGGTGATGGCGTTCTGCACTTCAGCTGAGACGTATTCGGTAGAGAAGCCGAACTCCTCGGCCACCATATTGATGGTCTCGGCATCGAGACGCTGGTTGATGGACACCATGACACCTATTGACATCAGTGTGCCGATGAGCTTTGTCACAGGGACATCCATCATCGTGGCGAGCTCGGAGACGGTGACATACTCCGTGAGCTTCAGCACCTTGCTCTCTGCTGCCTCTGCCGCCATGGCTGCATCGCGCTGCTCTGCCGCCGCGTCGCGCTTGTCCTTACGGTATTTCGCGCCTTTCTTGTTCTGCGTCTGCTTGTTGGTAAGGCGTGCAAGAGTCTCCTTTACCTGGCGTGCCACTGCCTCGTCATCGACTTCCTGAGGCTGGTTGCTGCGACGGTTCTTCTTCTTCGACTTCTTGTTGTTGCCTTGTGCGCCGGAGTTGGCAGCGGAGTTCTGACCGCCGTTGTTGCCGCCCTTGCCCTTCTTAGGCTGGTTGGCAACATCGTTGATGTCTATGCGCTCCTTGCCTATGCGTGCACGTTTCTTCTTCTGGTCACGTGCCTGCTGTGCCTTTTCCTCACGCTCCTTCTTCTTCTCCTCCTTGGATTTCTTCTTCGGACGGGTGCTCTGGTTGATGGCAGAGAGGTCTATCTTGCCGAGGACATTGAAGGATGGCTTCTTGTTATGCTCAAGACGGAAGACTCCATTGTCTGTGGTCCCTACAGGCTTCTCGGCTTCCTTTGCCTCTGAGGCTTTGGTCTCAGGGGCTGGAACGGCTGCTGGAGCCGGAGATTCTGCGACAGCTGGAGCGGCAGGAGCCGTAACTTCCTTCTGCACAGGAGCATCGGCTGGCTCTGGCTTCTCCTCAACAGGTGCAGGCTTCGGTGCAGGAGCCTCAACAGTTTCTGCCTTGACAGGCTTCGGCTGTTCTGGCTTTGAGGCCTTGGCGGCCTTGCCTTTCGATGACTTGGCAGGCTTCTTGAACTGGTCAAGGTCTATCTTGCCGAGGACATTGAAGGTCTGCTTGCCGTCTTTCTGCTCTGTCTTGACAGGCTCTGCGGCAGCGGTGCTTTCCTTCTTGTCGGCTTTCTTGTCCTTCTTCTGGAGCATCTGCTCGGCTTGGCTGCGCACCTCGGCGTCTGTGCTGAACTCGGCTTTCATGGCCGAATACTGCTCGTCGGTGAGTTTGAGGTTAGGGTCGGCATTGTCTATGCCATAGTTCTTTCCGAGGAATTCAGACGCTGTCTGTATTCCTATGTTAAGTTCGCGGATTGCTTTGTTTAATCTTATGCTCATTGATACCTCCTTATTCTTACTGTTCGAACTCTGCGCGGAGTACTTCGAGAACATGGTCGACAGTCTCCTCCTCGAGGTCTGCCTTCTCAATTAGCATTTCACGTGGTGCGTTAAGAACTGATTTTGCCGTGTCAAGGCCGATTGATTTTATTGCGTTGATTACCCAGCTGTCTATCTCGTCGCTGAACTCCTCAAGGTAGATATCTTCCTCTCCCTCGCTGTCTGCTGAGTCACGGTATACATCGATGGTGAACTCTGTGAGGAGGGATGCGAGCTTGATGTTGAGTCCGCCGCGTCCGATGGCGAGGCTTACCTCCTCAGGTGCGAGGAAGACATCTGCCTTGCGGCTCTCTTCGTCGAGGGTTATGCTGCTGACGCGTGCCGGGGAGAGGGCGCGCTGGATGAATATCTTGGTGTTTGCCGAGTAGTTGATGACATCGATGTTCTCGTTGTTCAGCTCGCGTACTATGCCGTGGATACGTGCTCCCTTGACACCTACGCAGGCTCCTACCGGGTCGATGCGCTCGTCGTATGTCTCTACTGCTATCTTGGCACGCTCGCCCGGGATGCGGGCTATCTTGTGTACGGTGATGAGTCCGTCGGTGATTTCCGGCACTTCCTGCTCAAGGAGGCGCTGAAGGAACATAGGCGATGTGCGTGAGAGGATTATCTTCGGGTTGTTGTTCTCGTTGTCAACGCGGAGGATTACGGCACGCACTGTCTCTCCCTTGCGGAAGGAGTCGCTCGGTATCTGCTCCGCCTTTGGGAGTATGAGTTCGTTGTTCTGGTCATCGATGATGAGTATCTCGCGCTTCCATGTCTGGTATACCTCGCCTGAGATGAGTTCTCCGACACGGTCCTTGTATTGGTTGTAGACTGCATCGTGCTCAAGCTCGAGTATCTTCGATGCAAGGGTCTGGCGGAGATTGAGTATCGCACGGCGGCCGAAACTTGCGAAATCGACAGGCTCGGAGACATCCTCGCCCACCTCATAGTCGGCGGAAATCTTCTGTGCCTCCTTGAGTTCTATCTCCTTGTTCTCGTCCTGCACGGCACCGTTCTCCACGACGATGCGCTTCATGTAGATCTCGAGGTCTCCCTTGTCAGGGTTGACGATGACATCAAAGTTCTCGTCACTGCCGAAAATCTTGGCTATGACATTGCGGAAACTCTCTTCAAGGACGCTCACCAGCGTCGTGCGGTCAATGTTCTTTGTATCCTTGAATTCTTTCAAGGTCTCGATCATCGAGGGCTGTTGATTGGTTGATTTTGTTGCCATTTCTATATTTTTGTTTTCTTATTTTCCTTTTCCTGTCTACGGGATGACAGCCGTGGCGGCATGACTGGTATGCCGCGGCGTCACTGCCGAGGGGCACGAGGGGTGTCTTCTCTCAATGTCACTTGAACTTGAGGATGTATTTCGTGTATTTCACCTCGTCCATGTCAAACACAAGGTCTGTCTCCACGAGCTGCGGGCGCTTCTGTCCTTCAAGCTTTTTCTTCTCCTTCACGGTGACGGTGAACTGCGGAGCGTCGACGCTCTTGAGGACTCCTGTGTGCTTCTTGCCGTCCTTTGACAGCACTTCCACTTCCTCTCCGATGCAGTTGATGTACTGCTGCACTACCTTGAACGGCTGTCCGAGGCCTGCGGAGCCTACTTCCAGCTCGTAGTCTTCCTCGTCGCGGTTGAGATGTTCCTCGAGGTATCGGCTCAACTGTGCACAGTCCTCAATCCAGACTCCGTCCTTATGGTCTATCTCTACCACGATGCGGTCGTCCGGGGTAACTTCCACGTCAACGAGGAAATACTCCTTCTCCTTGAGCCACTCGTCGACCAATGTTCTTACTGTTTCTCTGTTTATCATATATCTGTATTAAAGGTGCGCCTAAAAAAATGCTTTTTTTTACGTACACTCCGTATTGGCGGGCTGTATATTCTCTGCCCTTTCAAAATAAGAATGAGAGACCTCGGTCGAGGCCCCTCATTCCACTGAACTTATGCAAAGGTACACATTATAATTAAGAAAACCGTCTCTGATAATCAACATCCTACACATGTTTAAGTATTATTAACACAAAAGGTCGTTTCTCAGTCGAATATCTGCCTCATCACCTGCAAGGAGCGTGGTTCCGGGAACGAGGGGATATTCTGCCTGTAGTAGCGCATAAGGAGCTCGAGGAACGCCTGTCGCTGCTGCCGTGAGAGCGGATAGCCGCCCATGTTGCCGTAGTCCATCTGCACGATGTCGCCGAACTGCCATGCGTCGTCTGCATGCTGTATGTCCCATCCGAGGTATTTCGTGAGCATCACGAGGAAGGCTATATGGAAATTCGCCGTCCCTTCCGTCGCGAGGTCAAGCCATTGCATGGATGTCTCCACGAAACTGTATAGCCGTGTGTCCGGCTGTTCGGTGCGCGTGGCGTAGGCAAGTATCTCGGCGAGGAACATCGCCACGGTCATTTTCGGCGGTTCGAAGCATAGTGTCTGCCACGGGGCGAGGAGCTGGGCGTCGGTGATTTTCTGCATCTGCTGACGCGGCCTGTAGTCTATCTCCATGGCGAGCAGGGTGAGAGGCAGGAATAGCTGCTTCCGCAGGCGTGCCCGTTGCGAGACGGATATCTTCACCACGGAGGTCACCCGTCCGAGCTGTTCGGTGTAGAAGTCTACGATGAGCTTGCTGTCACCATACTTCAGTGTATGGAGCACTATGGCGTTGGTCTTGACAAGCATGGTCTTTCTGGTCTTGCGTTTTTTGCGGTTATACGGGGATAGCACGGTTTTACGGGGATAGCCGGAATAGAAGCCAGGCCGTATGACCGCCTAACCGTAAAACCGCCTACTGCAAAAACCGTAAAAAGAACCGTCCCGTCTCACCCCTCTGACTGCCGGTATGCTTTGGGAGACATGCCGACCTGCTCCTTGAAGAACTTTCCCAGGGCCGACTGTGTACTGAAATGCAGGTCCTCGGCTATCTTGCCTATCGGCTTCGCCGTATGGCGCAGGAGAAGGCGTATCTCAAGGGTGGTATATATATCGAGCCACTCGCTCGGGGTGCGCGCCGACACGCGCTTGACCACTTCAAGGAGTGTCTTGGGCGAGATGCCGAGCTGTGCGCTGTACCACGATATGCGGCGCTCGTGCCGGAAATTGGCCTCCACCATCCTTATGAAGGTCTCGAAGGTCTCCTGAGCCTTGAGGCCTGGTCTCGTCTGGCCGTCGGAGATGATGTTGCAGAGGTCGTATATCATCGTGGCGAGTATGGTGCCCGCTATCTGGCGGCGGAACTTGTGCCCCTCGTCCTCCACCTTTGCCTTGAGTATCTCGAGATATCTCTGAAACGCCACGACATTGTCTGGAGAGAGAGAGAGTACGGGGCGCTTGCGAGAGATGACGAAGAGGTTTGAGACATCGCGCACCTCGCGGATGATGGAGTACAGGTAGTCGTGGGAGATGAGCAGCGCCTTGCCGCGGAAATCCTTGCTGGCCTTGATGTCGCCGAGCACCTGGCCTTCTGCCACTATGATGGCATCGTTGGGTTTCACACGGTGCTCCACGGTGCCCATGGTGTACCTGCCCTCGCCTGCCGTACAGATGGCGACAAACACGCACTGCATCTTGCGTGTCTCGCCCGGCAGGGGAAATTCCGTGAAATCTGTCAGCACAAGGTCTTCGCCTATATGGCAGCTCGTGTCGCAACACTTCATGAAGCGCTTTATGTTGACAGGCAATAGTGTGAATTCCTTCATATTCTGGTGTACGTTTTTTTTACGGTTTGTTGCGGTTAAGCGGTTTTACGGTTATACGGTTGAACTTCTGTGAGAGTATTGTGTAAACCACAAGGACGTACCATGATGCGTCCGAAGACGACGTGAAACGCCGATGATGTGACTGCTATAAAGACTGAATGATGTTAGCTCGGCGTTTCACGCCGTTTTAGGACGCACCACGGTACGTCCCTACATTTGTGGTGTGGTTTGCGGTTATACGGTTTTGTTTTTCTGCCGTCGTCAGGGTTGCGGCTTCCCCTTACAGACATACACCTCAAGCTGTTCCCTGACATACTGCTCCAGTTCGGGGCTGCCGATGATATCTATATGACCGTAGAGTCCAAGGACAAAGCGCCCTATGCCGAGCATCGAACAGACCTCTGTCTCAAGAATCCAGCGGCCGTCTCTCTTCACTATGTCACGCTCGGTACGTGGATACTCCTCTATGAGCACATGATATGCCAGCTGGTTCATGCTTATGCACACCGGCGTGAGCGTCTCGGAGGCGAAGTTGAAGTAGTCGTTGAACATCTGACGGTGACGGGAGGCATTGACCCACTCCTCGTCGAGCATCTCGACGCTCTCCATGCGCGAGATGCGGAACGTCTTGTTCATACCCGAACTCGGTTCGTAGGCGCGCAAGTCACGGCCGCCGTTCATCAGGAGGAAAGGCTCCACCCTCCTGTCTGTCACCGTCTCGGAGTGTGAGGACGAATAGCCGCGTATCACGATGACACGCCGGAGCTTCACCGCCTCGTATATCCTGCTCGCCATCTGCGCCTGATGACGGCGCACAGGGTCGTTCTCTATGATGTCGAAGTCATAGAACCGCGAGAGCTTCTGCTTCACGGAGCGCACCACGGCACTCCTGTCGTCTGCCCCGTCGAGGAGCAGTTTCAGCATTACCGCCTCGTCTTCCGTGAACTTCACTATATCGCAGAGCCGCGAGATGAACCTCGACTGGCGCGGGATGCTGTAATACTGGCCGTGCTTCACCAGACCGAAATCTGCGCCCTTGAAGAATTCAAGGTAGTAATACAGATTGCGCCGTCCGATGTCCAGATGCTCGCACATCTGCTCTACGGTCCACTGTCTGTTCTCCGTAAGCATGAGGAGAAGCTCAAGCTGTAGCCCCAGTTTGTCGTGACGCATGATGTCTTTTTTCTTTTGTTGTAGTGTAACGCCGGCTGCCATGTGTCCCTCCGCAGGTCTCCATGCCACAGGCAAGGAAGACACAGGCACGGGAAGACGGGGCAGACATGCGCATCAAGTTACAAAGTTACAGATTTTTTCCGTATTTCCGCCCGCTTTTGTATTTTTTATGATTTCCATCAACCCGACGGCAAGCGTTTTCAATAATAAAGGTGCGGAGAATCCACGACTAAGGCAAGCGTACATCGCAGACACATGTTTCACAACGCGGTTCTCCATGAAAAGACAAGAATAGTCATGCCCTATCGGTATTGAAAGATGCCCTCCCGTCAACACTATATTGTCGTTGCGGTAAGATGTTATGCAGTTCATATTCACGATATACGAATCATGTACACGGACGAACCGCGCCAGTCCCACATCGTGCAATTTCGAGAGTATATCATGAAACGACCTCATGTATATGGACAGTACCGGTTTGCTCCTGTCGATGGGATGCCGCAGCGAATAGTGGTTTGACGTGGATTCTATGTAGGCATAGTCATGAGGGCGGAATCTTGTCCTCACTTTATTCTGAAAGCAGAAGAACAGTTTCTCGTTATCGGTTCCTGCAACCTCCGCAGGTTCGTTGACGACCTCCATCCATATTTTCTCCTCACCGTCACCTATCGGCTTCAGTATTACTGTACACTCGTCATCAAATGGCACATGCAGTATGACAGTCTTCCCCATGTTCGCGTTCTCCATAGCTTGTAAGTTTATAGTGTTTTGTAAGACAGTGCAAAATTACAAAAAATCATCATTATACCATGCTAACATCGTAAACGCACGTTCTACAACGTGCGTTTGCCTGCTTTTCACAGAATGAAATGAAAAGCAAACCATCAAAATATCATTTTATATGACTTTTGATGGTTTGCCTTATATAACATCTTTTCTATAACTTACGATACATTTATCCCTTAAAATGCTATTTCGGAGAAATGCGTTGGAGGACTAATGTCGCCTCTCCATCTCCCCCGATAGCCCCTTTGGGTACTTTTCTTCTAGTAGTAAGTGTCATAAGTCCTTTATTCTTGTCAAAAGACCTGATATACCAAGACTCAAAGCCTTTGTTTTTTTTGTTATATGTCAGCAAATAGCATCCGGAAGTTATAGTTCCAGCTTTAGAGTGGTCGAATTGCAGCTGGTATTTGGGTGAAAGATAGAAAGTGCATCTGACAGAAGGGACATCACCCTTAAAACAGGGACTATGCAGTGTCGTGGTTATTTCCTTTGACGAGAATGTCCATCTGCTCTCTACATTTTCATAGTACGGTTCTACAATTTTCCATACCGTCCCGATGAGCTGTTTTGATTTCACTGCTACTTGACAATTGACAGTACTGGAGCAAACAAGAAGCATTAATACAACAAGATAATTTTTCATGATAATATTTTAATTTACAGTATATATATACGAACCTTTTAATAGAACAATCAGTGAGGATATGATAAATAACAATCATGCTATATTAGCAATACTTGAAACAGGTAATGATCTCAATTACATTGAAGTTGAATCTACTGTAATAGCCCATATGGTCACCATTGTCGGCTATGATATAAATTATTATTATTGTATGGTTGGAGATGGCTATTATA
>JAIDEM010000169.1 GCA_029054825.1 Prevotella sp.
AATTTTTAATAAATATACTAAGAAGGATACTGTTATTAATAATAATAACGTTCGGGGTAGTTTTACTTATAATACTTATGATGATTATTGTTCCTGTTAGCTATTTAATAACAGGAAAAGATTATTTTACAGGGTATTGCCTTGGTAAAGCAGATTGTATAGTTAGCTACCTGAATCCCGATAAACAAGCAGAGGATTAAAAGACATAGATACACCAAAAGAATCACATACAATGAAAGAAACAAATACAATAGCACTTCCAGATAATATGGAGGTTGAGAAGATAGAGAATGGAAAGATATATCTTAAAGAAAAGAAACAAGAATTACCTAAGACTTGGGCGGAATGTTTCAGAAAAACAGATAAAATGGAATATATTGATGAGTATTCTGACATATTTCCTATTCTATCTGTAGATGATGGTTCTGATTCATATAAAAACTCTCTTCCGAAAGGCTTAGGCAAACCAATGCTTGCTCTTTGTCAACTCCTTATTTGTCGAGATGTATATAGAAAAGGCTGGAAACCTGATTGGGAGGGAAATAACCTAAAATATATCATTTATTATGGGGCGGGAAAAGTTTATACAGATTCCAGTTATCATGAGAGTTATATTCTCTCATTCCAATCAGAAGAAATAAGAAATATATTTTATAACAATTTCAAACATTTAATTGAAGAGGCAAAGGAACTGCTATAATTTATATACTGCATTATAATTATGAAACAGGAATTGCAAGACAAGGCAAAGTTCAAGGTCGGCGATGTCGTCAAAGTCTCTAATGGAATAATAGGTAGAATATATGGGATAGGAATTTTACAACCACTGGAATACCTCGTTTTATCTACAACGACAAAAGGAGGGTGGTGTTTAAAAGGAGGGTGGTATTCAGAATCAGACATAGAACTCTACACCGAGCCACATAATGTAGAGGATGAAGAGGTGTCGAAACCGACACATTTTTTCTGCAAGACAACTAAAGTAAAGCGAAAGAAAGCGCAAAATCTTTCGCTTCCATTAATCAAGTAAAGGAATAAACAAAAAAAACGAAATCATGGAAAAATTAAACATTTACGTTAACAAACTTACTGGTTCTTATTGTGGTGGACTTCTTGTCGTAGCTGCTCATAGTGTAGAAGAAGCGGACAAAATCTGTATGAACGAACCAAAACTTCGAGGCACGTATTGGTGCACAGAGGGAGGTGAAATCATTCATGAATATATGGATGGTTATCGTGAAAATACTTTTGAACAAATACCCAATGCCTACTATGAGGGAGAACCTCGTATGCTGGCAGAAGACAGTTATATTGAATAAATTATGAATAGAGAACAGATAGAAAAAACGCCAACACCCTGCTTGCGGAGTGCAGATATGGAGAGAAAGGAGACAATGATTATGTATGATTATGACATTACAATGTGCAAAAGTGCTATTTGTCAACTTGCGAGTACATGCCACAGACACCTGCAATACAAAAGGTATTTGAAAGATAACAGTCCCGACAAACCTGAGTATATATCTATCTATCAGGCTACGAATAGTCAGATAGATAAGAAATGTGCAATGTATTGGGAAGAGAAAGGAGACATCAAATGAAAAGGACAATTAAATTCAGAGGCAAACGCCTTGACAACGGAGAATGGGTGTATGGCGACTTGTTGCATCCTCATACTTCATGCAGGATTGTCAGTTATGACGAGAGCGAGACAGATATGGGGTTGCTCACCGACTATCATTACTATGATGTGATACCGGAAACTGTCGGGCAGTTCACAGGCTTTGTAGATATGGCTGGACAAGATGTTTACGAGGGTGATTACATGCTGTGTAAAGGTGTTTTACCAAGCAACAAAGATGAGATTTACTGTCAGCCTCTTGTCTACCATAAAGATGCACTGTGCTACCTTATTGCTGAAACAGGAACCTATATGCGTTTAGTCGAAAGAGATGTGGATGGCAATATGATGTACACGGTTGTCGTGGGAAACATTCATGATAATCCGGAACTACAGTCAGGTTATACCGAAGATGTAAAGATGCTGATAAAGCAGATATATGGCAAATACAGCAGAAAATGCCTCTTCATGTCAAAAGAAGAACGCAAAAAAGAATGGTATGAGAACTCAACTAAGGGAAATTATAAAAAACAACTTACAAAGTAAAAGCAAAGAGGAACTAATTGATATGTTGGTTGATATTTGCATGTTATATCCTCCATTCAGCATGATGGAGGCTACACAGTCTGTAAGGCAAATAAGTATTTAATACACGTGATAAAAAAAACTTGAAGTAAATTATTATGGAAACAAAGAAATGCAGGGAATGCGGACGTGAGCTGCCGATAACAGAGTTCAAGTACACACGATGGGGACATTATACCGAAGTGTGCAAGGAGTGTGCAAATGAAAAGCGTGCCGAGACACGCTATAAAAAGAAAATGGGAGGCATGAGAAGAATCTCATACTCAGACCCTGAGTTTGACGGCAAGCAACCTGTTGAGGTTATACAGATGATGAAGCGTGCGAAGATGTGGCTTGAAGCGCAAGGGTACACCATTACGCTGAAAGGCACGTACACGCAGGTTAGAGAAGTTAAATTTTAGCGAAGAGGATTTAACCGAGTTTCGGAAAAGGCGTTGAGATACTGAGACAAGCCAAAGTATATGCTCGGCGCATAGACTGGCTGCTTTCGGGTGACGATGGGGAATAGAACTTCCACAGGAGACTGAAAGAGTATTTGGATAACTTGAAAATAGAAACAAAAACCAATAAACAAAACCTGATCATGGAAAATTTACAGAAGACAGTAGAAGAATTTAGAAGAAAGACAGGGTATGAACTGACTATAGTAGACGGTAAGCTACATTATGAAGGCAGTCTTGACCTCTACGGTTGCACGGGTCTGACCTCACTGCCGTCAGATTTGGTAGTCGCTGGCAGCCTCAACCTCAGCAGTTGCACAAAGCTGACATCACTGCCATCAGGTTTGGTAGTTGCTGGCTGGCTAGACCTCAGCGGAACCACGAGTCTCAGAAGCATAACAACATCTTAGGATGACGACGCCTGGCGAGGA
>JAIDEM010000017.1 GCA_029054825.1 Prevotella sp.
TTTCGCTAATTATCAAACATTATAGCGTTATAGAAAAACTAACCAAGACAAAGTGTAAAGCCATATTCTCATGTTTCATCTCCTAAAATCTTCTTTATAACGAATTCTTTTCCTTATTTTTTTCTGGGGCAGGACGCAAGGAGATTGACATATTCCTTCAAAAAGCTTTGTTTCCCCCTCTCATCTGCAAGACAAAATGAAAGGTGACCTTTTATGTCATGAAAGGTCACCCTCGACTTGGCAAAAGGTGACCTTCCGGCTGGCAAACGGTCACCTTTCACCAGTAATATCATGATTTAATATTCGTTAACCTTTTAGTCAAGAGAAGCACACCGATTGTGTTTCGTTTGTAAAGCCAGCAGGACATTTTGCTTACAAAATGAAACACAGGATTCCATCGGCAACATCCCCCACTGAAAAAATCCCCTCCCATTCCCACAGCCTCAACACTTATTTAATGCGCGCGAAAGGCAAAAACTTTGCAAAAACGGCACGCAATCAAAAAAAAATCATTAACTTTGTGCACGGTAAGTCTGCATGACGGAAACACGGCACGGACGTTTTCCCGATGCCTCCCAGCATACAGACGAGCCACAACAGCTATCAAACTATCGGCAACACAACAAGTGAAGATTACTCTCATCACCTGCACATACAACGCGGAGGGCGTGCTGCAGAGGACCCTCGACAGTGTCCTCAGGCAGCCGTATGCCGACATCGAACACATCATCATAGACGGTGCAAGCTCTGACAGCACCGTGACAATCGCAGAGAAGTACAAGGTTCTGAGCGACATGAAGGGCAACGGACACTCCGTAGAGATACACAGCGAACCGGACAAGGGGCTCTACGATGCCATGAACAAGGGCATAGGGAGGGCTTCCGGAGAATACCTCTGCTTCCTGAATGCCGGCGACATGCTGACAGACGATGCCCTCGGAAACTTTCCCGAAGGGCACAGCGTGGTGTACGGGGAGACGGACATCGTAGACGAGGAGGGCAATTTCCTGAGACACCGCCGTCTGCAGGCTCCGGTAAAGCTGTCGTGGCGGTCGTTCCGCAACGGCATGCTCGTATGCCATCAGGCATTCTATGCCAACACAAGGCTGGCGAAGGTCACGCCATACGACCTGCGTTACCGCATCTCCGGCGACGTAGACTGGTGCATACGCATCATGAAAGAAGGCGAGAGGCGCGGCATGACGACATACAACACACGGCGTGTCCTGTGCCGTTACCTTGCAGGAGGCATGAGCATAAAGAACCATCGGGCGTCGCTCCTCGAGCGTTTCCGCACCATGAGGGAACACTACGGCACGGTCACCACCATCGCCATGCATCTATGGTTCGTGGCGAGAAGCATATTGAAGAAATGATTGCAGAGGAAAGGAAAATACAGCGGCTTTTCAGAAAGGGCTGCGCCGAATACCGTCTCCTTGAGGACGGCGACAGGATACTCATAGCCCTCTCGGGCGGAAAGGACTCTCTCGAACTGGTGAGGCTTCTCGCCGTGCAGCAGAGGATATACAAGCCGCGCATAGAAGTGGAGGCGGCGCATGTCTTGATGGACAATATCCCGTACGAGACTGACCGCAGCTACATACAGAGATTCTGCGAAGAGCTCGGCGTAAGGCTGCATATCATCCACGCTTCTTTTGAGGAACGGAGCGGCACACGGAAGCCACGGTGTTTCCTCTGCTCATGGACGAGGAGGAAAACCCTCTTCGAGTTTGCCGTGGAGAACGGCTTCAACAAGATTGCCTTGGGACACCATCAGGACGATATCCTCGTCACGCTGCTCATGAACATGACTTTCGAAGGTTCCATGCAGACCATGCCGCCGAGGCTGGAGATGGATCATTATCCAGTGACCGTCATCCGTCCGCTGTGCCTTGTGCCAGAACATCTCATAAAGACCGTGGCGGAAACGGAGGGCTTCGAGAAGCAGAAGACCGCCTGCCCTTACGAACAGGCGACTATGAGGCAGAGCATGACGGAGATGTTCCGCAGGCTGGAGGAGATGAATCCCGAGGCGCGGTACAGCCTCTGGAACTCCATGCGCAACATACACCATGCCCTCCTGCCGTGACAGCCATGGGCGTATGGCTGACGGAAGTATATTTTGCATTACTCCGACGGCAAGGGATTATGCCTTGATATCTGTCGGGGAGCACAGAGAACGAGAACAGAAACCAAAAGAAAACATATCATGAAATACAACTTTGACGAGATTGTCCCGCGTGAAGGGACTGACAGCTTCAAGCTGAAATATGTAGGGGAAATCTGCGGACAGACAGACGTTCTGCCAATGTGGGTGGCAGATATGGATTTCCGCACTCCACCGTTTGTCATCAAGGCTATAGAGAAGCGTGCACATCAAGGCATCCTCGGCTATACCTGCACAAACGACAGGTACTACGAGTCCATATGCACATGGTGCAGGAAGCAGTACGGCATGGATGTCACTCCTGAGATGGTGAACTACATTCCTGGAGTAGTCTCCGGCATTCTCCTCGCTGTCCAGACCTTCACGGATAAGGGTGACAAGATTCTTATCCAGCAGCCTGTCTACCATCCCTTCCGCCTTGTCCCCGAGGCAACTGGCCGTGAGGTGGTCATGTCGCCGCTGAAAAGGACGGCAACGAGCTTCGAAATGGACTTCGAGCAGCTCCGCAAGGACATCAAGGGATGCAGGATGATGATTCTCTGCAACCCTCACAACCCTGCCGGAATATGCTGGTCAAAGGAGGACCTGCAGACCGTGGCGCATATATGTGCCGAGGAGGGAGTCATCGTCGTGAGCGATGAAATCCACTGCGACATGGTGCTGCACGGCAGAAGGCATATACCTTTCGCCACAGTAAGCGAGGAGGCGCGCATGAACAGCATCACCCTCCATGCCCCGACAAAGGTGTTCAACATGCCGGGCATAGTGGCTTCACACGCCATCGTCTTCAACCCTGAGATAAGAAAGCGTTACTTCGGATTCATACAGGGCACCGACCAGGATGCCGGAAACGTATTCGCCTACGACTGTGTGGCGGCATGTTACAGTGAAGAGGGTGACGAATGGCGCAAGGAGATGCTGGGATATGTCAAGGAGAACATCGACCTGCTCTGCTCAAGACTTGCCGAAGAATGCCCGGGAATCACACCGATAAGGCCGGAGGCATCGTTCCTCGTGTTCCTCGACTGCCGTGAACTCATGAAGAAAAAGGGCATGGAGAAACAGTCGGACCTCATCTGCTTCTTCGCCACAAAGGCTCATCTCGCCCTCAACAGCGGAGACATGTTCGGAAGCCTCGGCAAGGGCTATATGCGCATGAACCTTGCCTGCCCGCGCTCTGTGCTCAACAAAGCCATAGACCAGATGGCGGAAGCCGTAAAACAATAACTATACGACTATGAAGAAACATCTATTCCTTGCCCTCGTGGCAACAGCCATCGCGGCAATGCCTGCCATGACATGCGCCGCACAACGGACATACTCCCCGTTCTGTTTCTGGTACTGGATGTACGGTGCCGTGACGAAACCGGCCATAAAGGCTGACCTCGAGAACATGAAAAACGTAGGACTGAGGGGTACATACCTCATGCCTATCCATGGCGTGGAGAAGAGACCGGAATATCAGGGACAGGCAAACCAGCTGACACCGGAGTTCTGGGACATGGTGGAATACTCCATGCAACAGTGCGACTCGCTCGGACTGGAGCTCGGCGTGCATATCTGCGACGGCTTCGCCCTTGCCGGCGGACCGTGGTTTACGCCAGAGGAGTCCATGCAGAAGGTCGTATGGACCGAGGAGATTGTGGAGGTCAAATCCACTGTTCCCGGCAGAAAAGGTGCAAGAAGACAGGGCAAAATCTCCAAGAAGCCTGACACAAACACTTTCAGACTTGACGCATACGACGGCAAAGGATACAAGGACATCGCCGTCTTTGCCGTCCCTGTGAGACACAAGGATGACGAGGTGAAGCCTCTGCAGATGACAATGACGGACAATGTGACGTCGGACGAGAAGAATCTTGTACGCGCCAACGAACCGTGCTCGTTCTCTTTCCAGTTCCCGGCAGGCACCGTCGTGCGCGCCGTGGAAATAGCCCCGTCCGGCACGAACATACAGAACCAGCGTCTGAAGGTGGAGCATAGCCTTGACGGCAAGAACTTTACATACATCACGACATTCACTCCGGCACGCCAAGGATGGCAGAATACTGCCGCAGCAGCGACATTTACCCTGCCGGAATACATGAAAGGTGACGGCAGGGCTCCGCTGACACTGCGCTTCAGCTGGACTCCCGACGGCACAGAACCTGGCTCAGAGGACCTCGATGCCGCCAAGTGGAAGCCTACTCTGAGACTTAAAGGCATGCGCTTCTTCCAAAATCCACGAGTGCATCAGTGGGAGGGGAAGGCAGCTTACGCATGGCGCGTGGCAGAGGAGACCACAGACAAGCAGGTTTCCACCGACTTCTGCCCTGCCCTTTCAGACATCATCCAGCTGGAGATGGACAAAGACGGCATGGTGACTCTGCCAGAGAATTGCAATGGAGCATACCGCATCATACGCATGGGACACTGCTCTACAGGGCAGACCAATGCCACTGCGGGTGGCGGAAGAGGACTGGAGTGTGACAAATTCTCCAAGGCTGCCGTAAACAAACTTGTCGACAACTGGTTCGGAAAGTTCATGGCTCTGCCACACAGCAATACCGTAAAGTACCTGCATGTCGACTCTTGGGAATGCGGATGCCAGAACTGGTCATCGAATTTCGAGGAGGAATTCAAGGCAAGACGCGGATACAGCATCCGTCCGTGGATGCCTCTGTTTGCAGGAATCCCTGTCGTCAGCGCAAGCGAGAGTGAACGTGTGCTGCGCGATGTGCGTCTGACCATCAACGAACTGATAAACGATGTCTTCTTCGCCACCGTCAGGGAGCGCGCCCACAAGATGGGAATGCAGTTCTCTTCCGAGAGCATCGCGCCGACAATGGTTGCCGATGGTCTCGACCACTACAGGTATGCCGACCTCCCTATGGGCGAATACTGGCTCAATTCGCCTACACACGACAAACCGAACGATATGTATGACGCCATTTCCGGTGCACACATCTACGGCAAGAACATAGTGCAGGCGGAGGGATTCACGGAGATACGCGGTGTCTGGGACGAAGACCCGGCGTCTATAAAGACACTCCTCGACCGCAATTTCGCCACAGGAATGAACAGACTTTTCTTCCATGTCAACACACATAACCCATGGATGGACAGAAAACCAGGCATGACTCTCGACGGCATAGGCCTATTCTTCCAGCGCGACCAGACATGGATGCCAGAGGCTAAGCCTTTCGTAGACTACATCACACGTTGCTCCGCACTCCTCCAGCAGGGACGCCCTGTACAGGACATCGCCGTATATACAGGCGACGAAATGCCACGACGCTCCGTATTGCCGGAACGGTTGGTAAGCCTGTTGCCGGGCATATTCGGCAAGGAGCGTGTCGCATCAGAGGCGAAAAGGCTCGCCAATGTCGGACAGCCGATGGAGATAAGTCCTGTCGGCGTGAACCATTCTGCCGGCATAATAGACACACGAGACTGGGTAAACTGCCTCCGCGGATACCAGTATGACTCGTTCAACCCTGACGCACTGCTTAATCTCGCAACGGCAAAGGACGGTTGCATGGTGCTTCCAGGTGGCGCAAAATACCGCGTTGTGGTAGTTCCTGCCACACGTCCCATGAATCCTGCCGCCGTGATAAGCAAGGAAGCAAAGGCGAAGATAGAGGAACTGCGCAATGCCGGTGTAGCCATCGTCGACAAGAAGTTCACGGATGACGACTTCTCCTGCTACGGTCTGAAGCGTGACGCAGAGCTTCCGGCCGACATAGCATACACGCACCGCAGCGCGGACAGTGGCGAGATATACTTTATCTCTAACCAGAAAGACGAGGATGTGACATTCAACGCCACATTCCGTGACACGACCGACGGCACACCTTATCTATATAATGCCGTGGAAAATACAGTTATGCCATGGTCATCGGACATGATTTCACTCCCTGCCAACGGCTCCTGCTTCGTCCTCTACCCTAAGAACAGCGTCTCGGATATGCTTTCCTGCCTGCCTGAGCAGCCTGTAGAGAAAACTGTAACGACAGGAAAAACGGAAGGGAACGCCATCGTGCTCACCAATCCTTATACACTGACACTGAGGGAAGCCGGAGCTACCGTAACTCTCGACACACTGAAAAGCTGGTCGGAGATTGAGGAAGGAAACCTCCGATACTTCTCCGGTCACGGCAAATACACCACTACCGTGAAACTGAAGAAGAAGCCTTCCGGCAACGAGACCCTACAACTCGGCAAGGTGATGAATATCGCCCATGTATGGGTCAACGGCAAGGACTGCGGCATAGTATGGACAGCGCCGTACGAGGCTCATATCGGCAAAGCTCTGAAAAAAGGCGTGAACACCATCGAGATAGAGGTGGTGAACACCTGGGCAAACGCTCTCCGCGGCATGGACGAGGGCAAAGCACCTTATGAAGGCATCTGGACCAATGCCAAATACCGCATGGACAAACCGCATCTCCTCCCTGCCGGACTGCTCGGACCTATAACTATCAAATAATCATAACCGATGAAAAGACTTACAACATCACTCTTCCTTGCACTCTGCATGGCAGCCGTATCACACGCAAAGGTATGGATGCCGTCCATCTTCGACAACGGGATGGTATTGCAGCGTGAGACAAACGTAAGACTGTGGGGCACCGCAGACAGCGGCAAGGCCGTGAAAGTGACGACCTCATGGAACAAGAAGACCTACCGCACCAATGCCGGGAACGACGGAAAATGGCAACTTTCGGTGTCCACTCCAGAAGCAGGCGGACCGTACAGCGTGACCGTCAGCGACGGCGAGACACTCACTTTCGACAATGTACTCATAGGCGAGGTATGGCTTTGTGCCGGACAGTCGAATATGGAAATGCCGATGAAGGGGTTCCCGTCACAGCCTATCGAGGGCGGACCGGCAGATATCCTCCACTCTACAGACCCTCTACTCCACGTCTATCAGGCAAAGCGCATCAGCCGAGTGGAGCCTACCGACACCACGGTAGGACAATGGAAGGCCTCCGAGCCGCAGACTATCCGCGACTTTGCCGCCACGGCCTACTATTTCGGACGTGAGCTGCGACGCACGCTCAATGTACCTGTCGGACTTATCGTCACAGCCTGGGGCGGCTCCTCCTGCGAGTCATGGATGGCACGCGAGTATGTCAAACCGTTCGTGACAGAGAAGTCTCCTTACCAGATACCTTACAAACCGGAAGACATCAAGTCCAAGAACCGCCAGCCTACCGTGCTCTTCAACGGTATGCTCCATCCCGTAATCGGCTACGGGATAAAGGGTGCGATATTCTATCAGGGCGAGGACAATGTGCCGCGCTATGCCGACTACGCACAGCAGTTGCAGACAATGATAGGATGCTGGCGCGACAAATGGGGCATAGGCGAGTTTCCTTTCTACTACTGCCAGATAGCACCGTACGACTACAGCCGCATCAACTGGACCGTGAACTCTGCCCTGCTCCGCGAGCAGCAGTATATAGCCGAGACACAGATAGCCAACTCCGGCATGGCAGTCCTCATGGATGCCGGCATAGAGAAGGGCATTCACCCTCCCAAGAAGAGCGTTGCGGGAGAGCGTCTCGCCATGCTCGCCCTCGTGAAGACATACGGATGGGAAGGCATCACTGCCGAGTCTGCACGCTATAAGAGCATGACCGTGGAGGACGGGAAGGCCATCCTAGAGTTCGAGCGTGACAAGATGAACCTCTACGGGGCAAACAGCTCGTTCACAAGCCATCTCTTCGAGATAGCAGGAGAGGACCGAGTGTTCCATCCTGCCACAGTGGAGCTGTACAAGAGGAAGTTCCTTGCCGTATACTCTCCTGAGGTGAAGACCCCTGTCGCAGTACGCTACGCCTTCACAGACTGGTGCGAGGGCGACCTCTTCTGTGACGGTCTGCCTGTCTCTTCGTTCCGCACAGACAACTGGCCTGTGGAGGAGCGTAAGACCGAAACGACAGAGACGAAGGACTACGACAAGCAGAGATAACGGCTTCATGCCACACCACACGCCGTAACGCCCGAGGTTACGGGCATTACGGCGCTATACTTCTTAAGTTCTTTCATTACAGACAGCATCACTTATCAAACAAATTCACGTCCTTATGTCATCCCAATGACCTATCCAAGGACAAGTGTATGCTGTATCGTTTAATCTTTTTTACTTACCTGAATGAATAAAAAAGCAGCATTAATACTTATCGCCATAGCTATGAACCTCCTCCCTTGCTCCGCTCAGCAGGTGTGGAACTTCAACCTCGACTGGCGCTTCCACCGAGGAGAGGCGAAAGGTGCAGAGGCTGTCAACTACGATGACAGCCAGTGGGAGGTGGTCTCCACACCTCATACAGTACAGCTCATGCCGGCAGAGGACAGCGGATGCCGCAACTATCAAGGCGTGGCGTGGTACAGGAAACGCTTCAAGATGCCTGCCACGATATATGCCAACGGCAAGATAACACTGCAGTTTGAGGCCATCATGGGCAAGCAGGACATCTATGTAAACGGCCGTCTCGTAAAGGAACATCTCGGAGGATATCTCCCGATAACCATCGATCTCACTGCCGCCGGCGTAAAAGCCGGAGACGAATGCCTCGTGGCGGTGATGACAGACAACTCCGACGACAAGTCATACCCTCCCGGAAAGAAGCAGATGACGCTCGACTTCTGCTATCATGGAGGCATCTACCGCGATGTCTGGCTTACCGAACAGCCTGCCGTACACATCACGGACGCCGTGGAGAAAGGTGAGGTGGCAGGAGGCGGGATATTCGTGCACTATGCCAATATCTCCGAGAAAAGCGCGGAAGTCTATGTCAATACAGATGTCGAGAACTCGCTCGGCAAGCCACAGACAGTGACCGTTACCAACACGCTGCATGACGCCGACGGAAAGAAAGTCAAGACCTGGACAACAAAAGTCACTGTCCCAGCTAAGGGAAGCATGACTGTAAAGCAGGGCTCACGTATAGGAAAGCCTCATCTGTGGTCGCCGGAGACACCGTATCTCTACACCATGCACACACAGGTCATCGCCAACAAGGCCGTGGAGGAGCGCAAGACAAAGATCGGCATACGCAGCTTCGAGTTCAAGGGCAAGGACGGATTCTGGCTCAACGGCAAGCGCTACCGTCAGTTTGTCGGTGCCAACCGCCATCAGGACTTTGCCTATGTGGGCAACGCCGTGCCTAACTCTCAGCAGCGCCGCGACGTGCAGCGCCTGAAGGATTGCGGTTTCAACCTCATCCGCGTGGCACACTATCCGCAAGACCCGGCGTTCATGGATGCCTGCGACGAACTCGGAATATTCATCATCGTGGCAACACCTGGATGGCAATACTGGAACAAGGACCCGAAATTCGCAGAGAGAGTGCACCAAAATACGCGCGACATTATACGCCGCGACCGCAACCACCCGTGCGTGCTCATGTGGGAACCTATCCTCAACGAGACACGCTATCCTGAGGAGTTCGCCCTCGAGGCACTGCAGATAACCAAGGACGAGTATCCTTACCCGTATCGTCCTGTCGCCGCTGCCGACCTCCACAGCGCCGGAGTCCTCGAGAATTACGATGTGGTCTACGCATGGCCGGGCGACGACGAGAAGACAGACGGACTGGAGTTCAAGGCGCAACAGCTCAACAAGAACATGCTCACACGCGAGTACGGCGAACTTGTCGACGACTGGTATGCCCACAACAACCTCAACCGCGCCAGCCGCTCATGGGGCGAAATACCGCAGCTGAAGCAGGCTCTGTCGCTCTCCGAGTCCACACGCGACCAGCACCGCACCAAGGGACTGTTCCTCGGCGGCTGTCAGTGGCATCCGTTCGACCATCAGCGCGGATACCATCCTGACCCTTACTGGGGAGGAAACTACGATGCGTTCCGCCAGCCAAAGACAGCATACCACATGTTCCACTCGCAGATTCCGGCAACGGAGGGCGAGCCGACGGTGTACATCGCCAACGAGATGACACAGTTCTCGGACAACGACGTCGTTGTCTTCTCCAACTGCGACAGCGTCCGTCTCTCCATCTTCGACGGCGAAATGTCATGGACTCTCCCCGTAAACACCTACGGAGAGGCCGACCGTCCCTACAACGCCCCTGTCGTATTCAAGAACGTATGGGACTTCTGGAAAGCGCGCGAGTACTCCTACAAGGGACGCAACTGGCAGAAAGTGAACCTCCTCGCCGAGGGTATCATCGACGGAAAGGTCGTAGCTACAATGAAGAAGATGCCTTCTCGCCGCAGCACAAAGCTGCGCATGTATGCCGACGAGCGTGACCGCAAGCTCGTAGCCGACGGTTCGGACTTCATCGTCGTCGTCTGCGAAGTGACCGATGACAGCGGCAATGTGCGCCGTCTTGCCAAGGACCAGATAAAATTCTCTGTCGAAGGCCCTGCCGAAATCATAGGAGACGGCACGGACATCGGCGCCAATCCACGCCAGGTGGAATGGGGAAGTGCACCGATTCTCCTCCGCAGCACCACGACTCCGGGCAAGATAAAGATACATGCCGACGTGCTCTTCCCTGGCACACACTCCCCAGCTCCTGCCGACCTCGAGATAGAGTCCGTGCCTGCCGACTGTGCTTTCGTGCGCGGAACGGGCATAGACGGCAACACGACAGTGAAGGTCGCCGGCACATCATCATCGTCAAAGACCTCAACAAAGCAGATTTCCGAGGAGGAGAAGCAACGCATGTTGCAGGAGGTACAGGACCAGCAGGCCGATTTCGGCGTGGCAAAATAGCCCTTGGAAATAATATTCAGGCATATCAGAATGCCTGTATTCACTGTAAGAGTGGCACTCTCTACGGCAACCGCCGTCAAGGAGGCCGCTCTTTTTTTACAATAATCACCACGAAAAACAGTATCCACACAAACGCAACATAATCAACGCATTACAATAAAACACCGTTCTCCATACCGCCCATATCCATACATGCCCAGCCAAAGGTCACCTTTCACTATGTAAAGGGTGACCTTTCGGCATATAAAAGGTGACCCTTCTCGATGCAAAAGGTCACCCTTGACAGCGCCAGTAGACATGTCTGACGGAAGAAATCATGACACAATATAGGGCAGAAAGGCTGAAAACGGAAGAAAAATGCTCTATTCCCAAATAAAAAACCGGAAAACTCTGAAAGTTTTCCGAAAATATTATTATTTTTGCAGAAGCAACTGTAATCCGCACTCCACATACAGACAACGGAGAAGAAGGACATAATCCAGAGGGCTGTATACAAGAAAGTTGCTGTGAATATGTATACCAAACATTAACTACTAAATACGACAACAATGAGAGTAATTATCGAACCGAACTATGAAGCCATGTCCGTATGGGCGGCAAACTATGTGGCAAACCGCATAAAGGAGGCCAACCCTACACCAGAAAAGCCATTCAAGCTCGGTTGCCCGACAGGCTCTTCGCCACTCGGGCTCTACAAGGAACTCATAAAGAAATATGAGGCAGGAGAGATTTCATTCCAGAACGTGATAACATTCAATATGGACGAGTACGTACACCTGCCCGAAGAGCACCCTGAGTCGTACCACTCCTTCATGTGGAACAACTTCTTCTCACACATCGACATAAAGAAAGAGAACGTGCATATCCTCAACGGCAACGCCGAAGACCTCATCAAGGAGTGTGAGGAATACGAGGCAGCCATCGAGGCGGCAGGAGGGATAGACCTCTTCATGGGCGGCGTAGGTCCCGACGGACATCTCGCCTTCAACGAGCCGGGCTCATCGCTCTCGTCAAAGACACGTATCAAGACCCTCACCACAGATACCATAATAGCAAACTCACGCTTCTTCAACGGCGACCTCAGCCGCGTGCCAAACCAGGCGCTCACTGTCGGCATAGGCACGGTAATGGCAGCCAAGGAGGTGCTCCTCGTGTGCAACGGCCATCACAAGGCACGCGCCTTGCAGCATATCATCGACGGTTCGGTGAGCCACAAATGGACTGCATCGGCCCTGCAGATGCATCCCCACTCCATCGTCGTATGCGACGAGGCTGCCTGCGACGAGCTGTCTGTGGCGACATACAAGTATTATCTCGACAAGGAGCGTGGCAATCTCTAAGAAATACCTATGAACAAAGTTATAGAGACCATCATGGCACGGCGCAGCTGCCGATGCTTTGACCCTGAGCGTATGCCGTCGGAAGAGACCATACAGCAGATATGCGAGGCAGGCACATGGGCTCCTACAAGCCGCGGCCAACAGAATCCCATCATAATCGCCGTCACAAACAAGGAGCTCCGCGACCGCATATCGAGGATGAACTCGGACATCATCACGGGAAAGCAACTTGTGACATCGACTCCTCCAGGCGGCGACCCGTTCTACGGCGCGCCATGTATGCTGATAGTTCTCGTCAAGGAGTCGCCGAACGCCATGTACGACGGTCCGATAGTAATGCAGACCCTCATGCTCGCCGCAGAGTCTCTCGGCGTCAATTCTATATGGATTCACCGCGCCAAGGAGGAGTTTGAGAGTGAGGAAGGCAAGCAGATACTGCGCGACCTCGGCATCGAGGGCGACTATATCGGCATAGGACATGTGGCTCTCGGATATGCCGCAAAACCGTTGCCGGAACCGAAACCGCGCAAGAAGGACTATATCCATTGGGCAAAATGACACTGCACGTGGACAAAGGAAATATGTTTACAAAGGCAAAGGCTATGGTAATGAGATACCCGTTCTCATGCACCATAGCCCTTGCTATATGGGTCGTGTGCCTCATCCCTATCCCAGAGACTCCTCTTGACGGTGTGTCGTTCATAGACAAATGGACACATTTCGTGATGTACGGCACTCTGACAGTGGCTATCTGGATAGAATACGGCAGAAGACACAAGAAGGATTTCTCATGGAAAAGACTCTTTGCGGGCGGCATAGCCGCCCCTGTCGTCATGGGATGTCTCGTGGAACTCGCGCAGGCATACCTCACCACATGCCGTTCGGGCGATGTCTTCGATGCGCTTTGCAACGCCCTCGGAGTGCTCCTCGGTGCAGCTATCGGCCGTTTGGTGATTTAGTTGTCTGGTTGTTTAGTGGTTTGCCTCAGCTATTACCACTATTATAATCATGACAGCTATACGGCTAACGGCAATTATGGCTATTGCATCTATTACGGCTATTCAACCAAAACACTAAACAACGAAAACACTAAACCACCCAAAAATGCTTAAAAAGATAAAGAATCCATGGCTGAAGGTTCCCGGATACTGCTGTCCCGGATGCAGCCCGGACAACGAGAAAGGACTTCGGCTCGAGTTTTTCGAGGACGGTGACGACGTTGTAAGCTACTGGACTCCTGACCCTATCTATCAGAGCTGGAGCAACACCTTGCATGGAGGGATACACAGCCTCATGCTCGATGAGATTGCAGGATGGGTCGTTTTCCATAAGCTCAGCACCATTGCCGTGACAAGCAAGATGGAGACAAAATACATCAAACCCATCACCATTGACGGCGGACAGATAGAAATGCGTGCACGTATCTCACGGCAGATGAGGCAGGTGGCTTTTATCGATGCCGAACTGATACAGGATGGCGAGGTATGCACAAAGGCACAGATAGTCTATTTCTGCTCGCCACGCGCCAAGGCTCTCGCCGAATACGGCTTCTCCGGATGCGAGACAGAGGAGATGTGATGCCGGTTATACGGTAATACTGTGATGCCGGTTATACGGTGTTGTGATTTGGGCTAACTTCGGGTCAAGATTAGCGTTAAGGTTAGCGTTGTTTAGGCATAGAATCTCACCCATCTGTAGGGATGTACCGTGGTGTGTCCGCTGTGCGTGAAACGCACATGACAAAGCATGATGAGACAGATTATCAGACAGCTAAGTAAATAAATTGTAGCCATTCGGCGTTTCACGCCGTCTGAGGACGCACCACGGTACGTCCCTACTGTTTACGCAATATTCCCGCAGGGGCAGGTTAAATGCTTACGCTGAGTAATTAAACAACGGTTATTGTTCTTGGAGCTTATATGTCGTCTGACGATATACTGATAGCCCTATTCTACAAAAACAAACAAGGACTCCACCGAAAGCCTACAACCAATAACCATAAACCAATACGAAACAGCGAGATGGCTGTCTCACATCAACATGAGAACTGCCATCTCGCTGTTTCGCATCTCTTATCTTTCATAGTCCAACCATCACCATGTGATGTTCATGCCCAAAGCTATACTTGCGTTTGAGCTCAGCGGAATCATCTCCTTGCTTGTCTTGCCAAGGATATGGTCCATACCGATGAAGAAATTGTAGCCCTTAGGATGGATATTCAGTACCCAGCCAAGGCTTGTCGTAAAACTGCTGACGGCTAAGTTGACACCGCCGTTCAACCATTTCAGAGGAGCGTAGTTGGCACTGATTCTTCCCTCTGTCCATGAGAAATCGCCGTTGAAGCGTGTCGTGCTAAGTGCACCGAACTTGAGCTTGCGGTAAGCAGGAAGAGTATATTCTCCACCGAATACCATCGTCGCGCCGATGCCTGTGGTACGTCCGCCACGGTCGCCCTCGTCTGTAAGGTTGGCGAAATCAGCCAACTGGTCGCCGTAGTTGTCCACTTTGTCGTCAAAGCTCTCGCCGAAATCCGAATTGACGGATATGTCGCGGAAGCCCTCAAACTCGAATGTCTTAGAGCGGTTCACAGCCCTCATGTCATTGCTCCACTTGATGAAACCGAGGTCGAGCAGAGCCGCACTGACTGTCCAGTCGTCGTTTATCTTATACACACCGCCGAGGTCTACTGCCATACCGAAGCCTCCGAGACCGGCACCGTCAACATCAACATCGTTGACATACTCATACGTTCCCTTCTCCTCGTTGTTGTACTCCTTGGTCTCAGACTTGTATGTGAAGCCCTTCATGGAGACATCTGCCTCACCCTCGCCGCTGACAATCCACTTGTCCTCAGAAGAGAGGTCTGCCTTCAAGTTCTTCAGCTTGACATCTGCACGTGCGCCTCCGAAGAGAAACTTCAGCTTTCCGCCTACACGCAACTTGTCGTTTATCTGGTGTGAATGGCCGAAAGCGAGCTCGGCATATCCTATGGCAGAGGCACTGACATCACCGATGTCATAGCTTTGGTTGCCTGTATTCTTGGCAAACTCAAACAGTCCGAAAGGAGCTGCCACACCGAATGATGTCCTCACATTCAGCTCCACGGTGTTATATCCGCCAAAGCCCTTGAAGCCTGCGGAAAGGATTGCCAGACTTACATTACCTGCTACCCTGTTGTTGTCCTTGAATCCGTCAAGAGCCTCTTCCACGGAGATATAAGGATTCATGAATGTCGTCATCTTCTTGCCGCCGGCAATAGGATTTTTCATGACGATATCCTGGTATCCGAAGTTGCCCTGTATACCGATATTCATATTGCCAAGGGCTGGTATGGCTATATAGTTCTGGTCATTGCCGAACGCAGGGTTCAGGGTATGACGATATTTCTGGTCTTCGGTGAAATATGCAGAGTTCAGAGTCTGGCCTGCCACGCGTGCACATACCATCACCATTGCGACGCATAGAACATATTTTATCTTATATGCAAGTTTCATGATTTGTCTTGTTTGAGATTGTTAATTTAAGTCTGCAATCACTTTTCCGACAAGCCTTACCTTGATGTTCTTGGCTATGAGGAAATGTTTCTGTGCATTGAGGGTGACACCGACAACACTTGTCGCACCGTCGTCAGACGTCGCCCTGCCCTGTACGGTAATCTTCAGGCCGTTTATCTTCTTGAGCGCGCCCTGCTTTTTCTGCTTCAGCTGTATGGTGATAGGTGTGACAGTAGAGTTCTCGCCGTCGGCAGAAGCTATCACGGCATTGGAGACCACGACCTCAATATCGTCTGACATCTCCTTGTCATCGACATCAACGGCGTATGCACTGACGCTCAGGAATGCCGGCACCCTGTTCTCTATATCGGCCTTGAACTCCACGTATGCTCCCTCTGTAAGATCAAGGTCTTTCACATCCTCATGCCAGTCGAGCAGCGAGTCCTTATAAACGATATTGGCATCCTTGCCGAAAGCGATAGGTGCCTCTACACGGTAGGCAGGCTTTATCTCGTAATCATGTCCGAACTCGAACCGGCATACCTTTGTCGGGTCTGCCTGTGTCATGGCTGAGAACTCGATATTGTCAGGTATTGTCTTTATGAGGTCTGTCAGATTTTCCACGATATAGACATTATCATCGCCATAGGTTGCCACGATGTCTGCCGTCTTCTTGCGGCAGATGCAGATATTGTTTGTCGTATTCGGATTGACCTTTATACCGTTTACATGGATTGTCTTAGGAGCCTGTCCCTTCTTTGTCGCCGTTATGGTGCCCTGGATTATTCCGCTCACCTCCATATTGCTCGTCACGGAAAGGATTATCTGAGGATTGTCAAGGTCTACCACGACATTGCCGTCATGAAGGAAATCAGGCACGCCGGAGATATCCACCCTGCCGAGATTGTCCATCTCTATCGAAGGGTTGAACTTTCCTTCGGCGGAAGATACAGTAAGGGCAGAGCCGAGTATCAGCTCATTATCTATCCTGAAAGGTTCTGTCGGAGGAGTCTGGCCGCCAAGGTCTATGCTGCCGACCTCTATGGTCATCCTCACGTTTCCGTCTATGGAGATCTTTCCGTTCTTCACGCTGGCACCGCCAAGGCCGGAGTCATTTGCTTTGAAATCAAATCCTGTAAGGGTCATGTCGAGCCTGAGGTCTTGGGCAGTAGACACATTAGTGAACGTAAACAGGCTGCCTTCGCAAGTGAATCCGGCATTGGAGTGCGCATTTTCAAACGCCATATATCCAGGCAATTCCAACGTCATGGACTTTATCCTCGGCACATAATTCTTCAGTCCGGCAGGAAATTTCACCACAAGGGAACACGGAGTCTTCTCCACTCCCACCGTATTGAGGTCTATAACCTCTTCCGACTCGCCTTCATAGCTGAACACATGAATCTCCGCGGTCTGTGACGGGACATTCATCGCCCTACCCTTCACACGACGCTTAGCACCGCTCGCATTGAGATTGAGCAGGAACGGAGAATGCTCCATGCGGTCCTGACTGACAACAATCTTTGCGATGTTCACCGCCACAGGGGCAATATCGTCACCTGCTTTTTCAAATACATAATCACCGTTTTCCTTGATCACGACACAGTCGCTGTTGTCAAGGTCAAGCACATCCGCAAGTTTGATTACATCTGTGCTGTTGACAGGGATGAAAAACTCCCCGCTGCCAAGTCCGACAGTGTAATCAATCTCATCGAAATCATAATCGTTGTCGGCACAAGACCCACAACACATAAGCCCTAACAGAGAAAGGCCAATGAGTGACTTTTGCTTTAATAAATTTCCATTCATAGTGGTTGGTTATATAATATAAATAATATTCTCTCTTGTTAAAAACAACACAAAATTACGGTATTTTCTTTTTATATGCAAATAAATGTTAGAAAAATATGGATTTCCTGTGAATTTCTGTCACAAAACTATCATAGGTCAATCCTAAAAAGGATTGCAAGCGTACTTGGTAAATATGCCGTTTACTGCAAGAAAAGAGGTAGTTTTCATCATGAAAAGAGGTAGTTTTCATCATGAAAAGAGGTAGTTTTCGATACACGAACAGGTAGTTTCCGTTTTATAGACCAACAAATTCAACCGTCACGTCATTTTTTTCGCCTATAGCCTTTGCCGTTTGGATTCTTTTTCGTATCTTTGCCCATGCAAACCTGACAAGCCGGAGTCTGTAATAATGCAGAGGAGGGTAAGGAGGGATGCGCTATATATAGAAGAGACGTTTACTTGACGTTTTATCTGTGACATTCTGAACTTCGCAAGTCTAACTAAATACTTTGTAAGTAGTTGGTAATCATATATTTTATGTTTACTTATAAATTTCGAGAAACAAAATAGAAACAAAAGTGGCGAGAAACATGATTTTGTTCCTTTACCTGTTTCCCTTGTTTTCTTTCCTACCAGATGCCTTCATCTTTATGCGTTGATGAAAAACGATTATTCGTATTATGGGCTTGATATGGTTTTCTGCAGACTACTTGACTCGGTGTTTCTTTTTCCTATGATTAATTAATTGTTGAAAATCCAAGTGCGATATTGAGGATTCCATTATCGCAGTTGCAGATATTTTTGCAGTCAAAGGAAGAAAGATTTATTGCACCTCTTTTACGGTTTTGTTCCTCTGTTTTTAGCATAACAGATCCATACGATTTTCGACTTTAAGACGGACATATATACAGTTTACTTTAGGTTAGCATATATATAAGAGCTAACCAAGGTAAACTAAAGTGTTCTGCGACCTATTTTTATGCCTCTATCGGCATGGCAAGCAGGCTTTGCTTCTCTATGCCTATATATAGTTTATTTACTTTAGGTTAGCATATATAAAAGCTAACCAGGGTAAACTAAAGTGTTTTTGCCTCTTTCTTTCCAAAGCTTGTCTGGACTTTTTTCTTCTTTGACTGCAAAAACTCTTATATTATTATCTCCACCTGCAATGTCCCATCATGCAGCAGTATCATGCTGTCTGTCATATCCACTCTTTCGGGCTTTGATAAGAATTGTGTTGCAAAGCTACCCGTTATGTCGTTCATCCTGCAAGGTCGGTGCCTGTGGTTTGTCCGTAAAATCTCCACGCTCTGATTGTGTCAGAGGTAGTATTTGACGGCAAAACCTCGCCTTGATGAGCCATAACACCTTTTGGGGCAACATAATTCTTTAATCAATCCCGATGGTAGTTGGTTCTACATGAGGGAAGAAAATAAATTTTTATCTTATGGCTAACATTTCGAGCACTCAGTACAAGGTGACAGGTTCACGGAAAGCCGTGGCAGACCTTTGGAACACACTCCAAAAGCTGGAGGTGAACAGTAAAGATGTGTATCTGTATCTTTTGGCAGAACACTATGGTATCGACGATGAGAAAAAAGGTATCTCGGCAAGGGGACACATCTATTGGGCGGAGTATGAGACAGAGGACACAGACTTCTGCATCAATCCAATCACTTTTAGCTGACAAGGAGGGAATGGCTATGATAGACTTTGAACAACTGGAGGGTATTGTCGGTTGCTTCTGCACCCTGCTTTACCCACGAAAGGGACAGACAGAGGGAACAATAGTTGAGGACTTGGGAAGTGAGGTCATTATCCTCCTTGCCAACGGCAAGGAGGTTACAGAGTACAAAGATGACATAGTTATCTGTGAATAATAAAAGGAGAGTCTGTGGGCTTTGCAGACTCTTTTTTCTTTTCACTGCAAAGACTCTTTTATGTCCGCATATCTAACGATGCGATGGCTGTTTTATCAGATATTCCGTGTCGCAAGCAGGACATCAGCCTGTTTGCTCAATCACTGTTATAGCGACCATGCTTTCACTCTTATATTCCAGTTAATCATTTTGTTCCCTTCGCTATTGTAAGCGACACGTCCCCTTATTATGATAAAGTCCATTTCGCTACCTGGTCTTCCTTATTTGTCTTTGCCTGTATCCGTCCTTTTCCGATGCTGGATTTGCTTCAGTACCATGACAGCTGTGGCAACTCCATACCTGTCAGATCTGCCATTCCGTGGCTTGACACCTCTTTGTATGAGCAGCCCTTTGATGATTTGTCGGTCAATGTGCATTATCGTTCCCATGCTTCCCTATTCGGCAGATACAGCTGTTGTGCCTATAATATCCTCGTTTCGTTCTTTACAGCATACAGCCGAAGCAATACTTCCGGCATTGCGGACAGGCAGCCTCCTTGCCTACAACCTTTGTTCCATTGTTTTGCCCCGCCTTTTTCTGAATTGAGCCATTTCAAAGCCACTTATTTTTACCATGCGAATTTAGCGTGATGCTGCGAAGGTGCTGTCCTTCTTGTGTGGCCGCTGTCGCTGTGACCAATAAAATAGTTGCGTAATCTTCCTTTTTTTTCCTTACCGCCAACAACAAAAAGAGTATTGCGGACGATTTTATCTTCGCTCATGTCCGGCTGCACTCGGCATAGTTCAAGCAAGCTTGGCTCTGCGCTCGTTGGCATGGACATTCATGGTGCTTCCCACATGGTGCCACATCCCTGCTTTTGATTGCATGTAAAAATTAAGTTTCACTTTTAAAATCAATTCAAAATGAAAAAGATCGAGAACAACTTCACAGTATCAGGTTTCGTAGGTAAGGATGCAGAAATCCGTCAGTTCGCAAACGCCAGCGTAGCACGCTTCTCATTGGCAGTAGGCCGTCAGGAGAAGAACGGCGAGGAAACCAACCGCGTATCGGCTTTCATGAATATGGAGGCATGGCGCAAGAACGAGCACACCGGCTCTTTCGACAAAATCACCAAGGGCACGCTGCTCACCGTTGAAGGTTTCTTCAAGCCGGAGGAATGGACAGACAAGGATGGTGTAAAGCACAACCGCGTCATCATGATAGCCACCAAGTTCTACCCCACACCTGAAAAGGAGGAGGAGACTCCTGCGGAAAAGCCGGCTAAGAAAGCTACCAAGAAAGGCAAGAAATAGCCTTTCCTCATCCATGACAAGGCGACCTCCGGGTCGCTTTTGTTTTGCTCAGGACAAACCGTTCCCATTATACCTTTTGTACATACCCCTTAACTCTGTTGTACAGCCGACCACCTGTTTTATCTGACGTTTCCATAGTCATGCACATCCTACTGCGGGAGCGTATTTAAGTTGCAAAGGTACACTGCTGCTGACGGATGGCATCGGTATTCATTACAGACAGTATAAAATCTTCCTTTTCCACACGGGAAAAGAGTATTTGATTCATTCTGCAACGTAACCTTCCGAATGTCCTCTGTCTTCTGCTGTCTTTTTTACCGCAACGTAAATACATCCCGGCAAGTTGGGGCATAAGCCGCCAAACAGAGGGAAAATAAAAACAGAATCGAAATGGAACAGAAACAGCTAATTTGGACTTGTGACAGTCTTTTGGACGAAGACGCACGCAAAGCGTATCAGGAAAGCCGGCGCGAATGTCCGGGTGATGAGGAACACAATGTGACAAACGAGGAATGGGCTAATGAAGTCTATCTGTGGCTTGATGACGAGCGTGCCAATCTCAACAAGGATGTCAATGGTGTGATAGTAGCCTTTGCAGACCTCGGCTTGTGGTACGGTCGGAGACAGGGATATAAAATCATAGGTAATAACATTGCAGACATACTTCACTCCTCACATGATGCGGAATGGTTTGGTGACACATACAATATCCGTGGTGTCGAATATCACCATGACGGTACGAACTATATCCTTTACCGTGTGGCAAAGGACATGGAGGCAGCGGAGCGCATAACTGAGAAAATCTACAGCGGAGAAGTCGATGAAGCGCAATTCCGCAAGATGACACGCTCACTCCATCCATACGTTGCCGAGATATACGGATGGAAAACAAGGTGCAGGAAATGCGTATGACTGTCAGACTCCCCGACTGTATCGGCAGAAATGCTGATTTGGCTGGGGAGTATACTCTTTGTGAATTTCCACAAAGATATGTTCCGTCCTGTTATATTCTTCATACGAAGCCCCTTGGCTGTTATAGTCCGTTCATGTTTACCATTCCAGCAATCCTTTCTCCTCTTTGAGCCATACTTCTTCTCAGTTGTACTTAGTTATCCGACACCCTTTTACCTGTCAGTGCTCCGTTTTTTCATTCTGCATGACCGCCGGGATGTTATTTTTCCGCAAAGGTAAACCGCCGTCTCCAAGCCTGTCAATGCCGGGGCATGTCGCGAGTGACTGCGGAAAATCTTCCTCTCCGCCGTCGAGCGTATTTTCCGCATCAGCCTTGTCCGTTTGTCGCCGCCACCTTTTGAGAAGCAGAAAAATAAATCCCCACGGTCACAGAAAGACCGAAATGAGGGAAGAAAAAACATTTTCAAACAAGGTTAAATATATGAGTTACAACAAACAGAAATCACTCGTGGCAAACGTGGAAGCCATAGAGACAGCGATGAAAGTCAAGGTACAGGGGCGACGTGCCACGGACAATGAGAAAGAGACGCTTTCCTTGTATTCGGGCTTCGGCGGCATCAAGGAAGTGCTTAACATGGGTACAGACAAACCCATTGCAGAAGATATGGCAGAGCCTATAGGCAAGCTGCAAAGGCTGATAGACGAATATCCGTATTTCACGGACACGATGCGCCAGCAGGTCATATCAAGCATCAAGGCTTCGGTGCTGACCGCTTTCTATACACCGCAGTTTATCGTTGACGCAGTGGCGCAGCAGATACAGAAAGTGTTTGCTGAAAACGGCTTGACCATGCGCTCATTTTTAGAGCCGAGTGCCGGCATTGGCGGTTTTCTGCCAGTAGCCATGTCCGACACCGATACCCACGCTTTCGAGAAAGACCACCTCACAGGGCTTGTTCTTTCCGTCCTGCATGACGAGGCGCTGACCTATACGGCAGGTTTTGAGACCATAGACAGTGAAATCACGGAAAACCGAGCCTTTGATGTAATTGCCTCTAACATTCCATTCGGCAACTTTCGTGTTTTTGATGCTGAAATGTGGAAAAAGGGCGGCATGTATGAACAGGCAACCAAGACAATCCACAACTATTTCTTTGTAAAGTCCATGGAACTGCTGAACGAGGGCGGCTTGTTGGCTTTCGTCACTTCAAGGGGAGTAGCTGACACACCGGGCAACAAATTCGTGCGTGAGTATCTTGTACATCATGCCAATCTCATAACCGCTTTACGTCTGCCCGACACGCTTTTCATGCAGACGGGCGGCATAGAGGTGGGCAGTGACCTGCTTATCTTTCAGAAGAACACACATAAGAGCGCACTCTCGGGACGTGAGCAGGCTTTCCTGCAAGTAAGTAAGGAAATGGTGGATATGTCGGGAAAGACCACCGAATATGCAAACAGACTCTTCACCCTGCCAAAGACCACGCTTGCCACAGGCAGCCGCATCGCCATGAACCAATACGGCAAATACGTGCGCAAATACCTGTGGGAGAGCGGCGAGGTCTCCATGTTCAAATATCTGTCGGCAATGTTGCAGGGAGACTTTGAACGATATTTCAGAAAAGGCATACTTGCCAACAGTGGCAGTCAGCCCATGCAGATGTCACTTTTCGGAGATATGGACTGCGACATAGACGTTGCAAGGCAAAGGGGAAAGCGTGCCTACACCGATGATACGGAGGACTGGATGAAAAGCGGTGCTTTGGTGATGTTCGAGGGACAGGTCGGCACGTTGCAGTACAGGAAGTCAAGCCATTATACCGAAACGGCTGTTGACTTTATGCCTGTTGATGACGGCAAGGTGAACATCGAGAGGGCAAGGGACTATTTCCCAATCCGCAAGACCTATTTTGAACTCTCAAACATAGAAAGAGAGGAACAGAGGGAAGAAAAAACATTGAGGGAACAACTTAACAGGGAGTATGACGCTTTCGTTGCCAAGTGGGGATTTTTCCATGACAACGACAACAAGGAGTTTATCATGCTTGATTGCCTCGGTGTGGAGGTGTTCACCATTGAAATGCAGGTCGGCACGGACATATTCAAGGCTGACATCATGCGTGAGCCAGTGGCATTTCGGAAAGAAACCACGTCAAAGATACAGACTTCCATGGAAGCCTTGCTGAGCAGCCTTAACTACTACGGAATAGTAAATATGTCCTATATGATACAGTCCACAGACAAGGGTGAGGATGATATATCCGCAGAACTCAAAGGCGAGATATTCTATAATCCAACTGTCAGCAGATGGGAGCACAAAGGCATGTTCCTTGCAGGGAACGTGATTGCCAAGAGCAAGGAGATAGTTTCCTGCATCGCCAACTTGGACGGTAAGGAAAAGGTGTATGCGGAAGAGGCATTAAAAGCATTGGAGGACATCTGTCCCGAACCTGTGCCATACGAGGAGCTTGACATCAATATGGGCGAACGGTGGATTGACACACAGCTTTATGCAGCTTTTGCATCGGAACTCTTCGGGGTGGGTGCAAACGTGATGTACTTTGATGTAAACGATACATATATAGTGCGTCTGCAGGGATTTTCCCCAATCGCATATAACACCTATTCCGTGCGCAGCTACAACGGTGAAGACCTGTTTGTGTTCGCTCTTCAAGACACCGTGCCGGAGATAACCAAAGAGGTGTACCGTAACGGTGACAAGGTACGTGTGCCCGATGAAGAGGCAATACAGGAGGCAGCCACAAAAATACAGGAAATTCGCAGCAGGTTCAACGCATGGCTTGACAGCCAGCCCATTGATGTGCGTGACGAGCTTGTAAGGGTATATAATGAACGTTTCAACTGCTATGTGCGTCCGCACTATGACGGTTCGGCACAGACATTCCCCGGACTGTCCTTTGAGCAGTTCCCCTACAATGACCTGTACCCGTCACAGAAAGATGCCATTTGGATGATTAAACAGAATGGCGGCGGCATCTGCTGGCATGAGGTGGGAACAGGAAAGACCATGATAATGTGTGTAGCGGCATACGAAATGAAGCGGCTCGGACTGGTGCAGAAACCGATGATAATAGGACTGAAAGCCAATGTGCATGAGATAGCCGACACATTCCGCAAGGCATATCCTACGGCAAAGGTGCTATATCCCGGCAAGGAAGACTTCACACCTGCCAACCGCAAGGAGGTGTTCTCAAAGATAAAGAACAACAACTGGGACTGCATAATCATGACACACGACCAGTTTGCCAAGATACCGCAGTCGGAGGAAACGATGATTGAGATATTCACGGAAGAGCTTAACGATGTGGAGCGCAGTCTTGAAGTGCTGGAGAAAAGCACCATGCGTTACCGCACAGACAAGATGCAAAAGGGGCTTGAACAGAGGAAGCAGAACCTTACAGCCAAACTTGCCGCACTCCGCTTGAAGATTGAGAGCCGCAAGGACGACACCGTGGATTTTCATTCTATGGGCATCGACCACATATTCATAGACGAATGTCATCTTTTTAAGAACCTCGTGTTTCAGACCAGGCACACAAGGGTTGCAGGTATCGGGAACACGCGCGGCTCACAAAGGGCAATGAACATGCTGTTTGCCATTCGTGACATTCAGAACCGCAACGGCAGAGACCTTGGCGCAACATTCCTGTCGGGTACGGTAGTGGTGAACGCACTGACCGAACTGTATGTGATGTTCAAGTATCTGCGTCCAAGGGAACTGCAGAGACAGCAGATAAGCTGCTTTGACGCATGGGCGGCGATATTCACGAAGAAAACGGCAGACTACGAGCTGAACGTGACAGGAGCAATCAAGAGAAAAGAGCGTTTCCGTACCTATATCAAAATACCTGAATTAGCTATGTTCCTACGTGAAATCACAGATTACAGAACCGCCGACATGATAAACCTTGATGTGCCGGATAAAAATGTGCGCTTTCTCTCACATGCTCCCACCATTGCTCAGGAGGAAATGATAGGACGGCTTGTCTCCTTTGCCAACAGCGGACAATGGGAGGACTTGGGACTTGACACACCGAAACCGGACAACCTCGACAAGGCAAAGATGCTCATTGCCACGAACGTGGCACGCAAGATGGCTCTTGACATGCGTCTGTTGGGTGACAAGTTCACTGACGATGCGAACAACAAGGCATCCATATGCGCAAGGACAATCCATGACTATTATGTGCGCTCCAATGCCAACCGTGGCACACAGTTCGTGTTCAGCGACCTTTCAACATACAAGCCCGGCGAGTGGAACATATACAGCGACATCAAGGACAAGCTGGTGCGGCTGGGTATTCCGGCTGACGAGATACAGTTTATCCAGTGCGCCAAAACCGAGAGGGCGAGAAAGCGGCTTTTCGAGGACATGAACAATGGAAAGGTACGGGTGCTTTTCGGCTCAACCACCATGTTAGGTACAGGAGTGAACGCACAGAAAAGAGCTGTTGCGGTGCATCATCTTGAAATACCTTGGCGACCTGCCGACATGGAGCAGCGCAACGGAAGAGCCGTAAGAAAGGGCAACACCGTGAAGCTGTGGGGCGGCAATGTTGTGGATGTAGTAATCTACGGCACGGAAAAGACCTTGGACGCATACAAATTCAACCTGCTGAAGAACAAACAGATGTTCATCAACCAGATAAACAACGGCACGATAGCCGTGCGTCGTATTGACGAGGACAGCATGGATGAGGACAGCGGAATGAACTTTGCAGAGTTCGTGGCTATACTTTCCGGCAATACAGACCTGCTGAACAAGGCGAAGCTCGACAACAAAATCATGCAGCTGGAGAAAGAGCAGTCGATATTCAAGAAGAGCCGCATAAAGGCGGAGCGGAAGATTGTTGCAAATAGGCAGGAGATGGAAAAAGCAAGCCGCACGGCAGAGCGCATGAGGCAGGATATGGCATATGTCAGCTCATATAAAGGGGAAACCGTGACACTGTTGTTAAATATGCAACAGGCTACCGCAGAGGAAACAGGACGTGAGCTTCACCGCATATCAAAAACCTACCGCAGCGGTGTATATGAGACCGTAGGCAGTTACATGGGATTGAACCTTTTGGTGCACAGCGAGACCAACCTTACAGGCTTGTTCGACCATAATTCATTCTTTGTGGAGGGCATAAGCGGACTGAAATACCGTTACGGTTTATCAGGGGCATTGCCGCTGGGCTTTGTTGAGTCCGCTCAATATCCAAGGATTACGCTTGAAAAGCTGCCTGTACTCTTGAAAGAACAGCAGAACCGCATCGGGAAATTGGAAAGCGAGTTGCCGACATTGCAGGAAATTGTCAGCAGAAAGTGGGACAAGGCAGACGAGCTGGCAAGGCTCACACTGGAATGCAAGGCGCTGCAAAGGAAGATTGAGGCGGATTTGAACAAGACGGAACAACAGCCCGAAGTAAGTTCTGAGCCGGAAACGGAAATTAAAGCCACAGAAAAAGTAGCATGATAATTATTCAATATTTAACCTTCTCCCTCTGTTTGGTTGTGAAACCGGACAGAGGCTTTTCTTGTCATATCAATGCCCATGCGCTCCAGCGCGGTTTTACTGTTGTAATATATTTCATATTCGATATACTTTTATAAACAAAACCCGCCTGCAGTTCAAGAACGCAGACGGGTTTTGTTATCGTTGATTCTTCAGTTCTCCATTCTGAAGATCATTTTCACCTGTTTTAGTGAATCATCTTAATTGCATAGTTGTTCACACGGATGATATAAGTACCGCTTGGAGCACTTATCCTTACGCTGTCCTTATTTGCCACGTGAGTCTTCAGGAGCATGCCGCCAACAGTATAGACTCTGATATTGTCACCCTGCTGTATGCCTTCGACGACGATTTCGCTACCCTCATTGTAAACGCGGATGTCCGTGCCATCAACCTGTGCGATGCCAGTGGCGATGTCAGCAACAGTCAGCTCGCCAGCATATGCCATTGTAAGAGCAAACTTAGCGTCTTCCAACACTTTTTTTATCTCATATACACCATCAGGAAGGAGTTCTTCGGTGATGTCTTCACCATTATATGTGAGGCTCTTCACTTCCCAGTCTTCTTCAGGTGTCACGGTGAGCGTGTAGGGCTCGCCCTTCACTGTTGTTGCTGATGAAGATGTACAGTCATCAATAGTGAGAGATATGCTGACGTATTCCGGTATGGGTATTTCAACAGGAATCATACCCGTGAATGCCACGGTCTTCTCTGCATTGGTCACAATGCCGTCTGTACCGAGCAGACTACCCTGCGGAAGAACGAGGGTGTAAGCAGCACCGCTTTCGAGTGTCATCGGTGTATGGCTATTGTCGCAGAAGTCGGCTATGGCGATGGTGTTGCCGGAAGCGTTGGTTGCCGTTACAACGGCAACTTCCTTAACCAGTGTCTCGCCTTGCATCAGTTTTGCAGTAGCTCCCTCGGCTGCCGTCACCGTGCCGTCTACATAGTATGCAGTTATACCCAGCTGTGCCGGTGTGGCATCATCGGCAATGCCGCTTGTCACGACAATGGAATATGGGTCGGAGGTGCCTTCAAGCGCCAGCGGAGTCTCCTCGTTGGAGATGAGGTGGTTGATGTCCGTGCCCATGTCTCTCGGAGCGAGCGTACCTGCCGGAACAACGATGTTATATGTCCTGCCGGCATAAAGTCCTTGAGGTGCGTCGCAGACGAGCCAGATTTCAGTGTCGCTATAAGGATTGGACTTATAGAGCATCTCAAGATCTGCAACCTTCACCTGCGTATCGCTGGTAATGTCGTAAACAGGACAGGTGACATACCACTTCACAACCTCATATTTGTCCACCTTTGTAATCTTCGAGCTTACACCTTCTGCGCCTTCAACAACATACACAGGCATAGTCATGCCATCGAAGCTATAGCCAGGAACTATGATCTTGATGCTGCCGTCATCCTCAATGCCGCATGTCATACCTGACACGCGCGGAAGTTCCAGTGGTGTAGATGGTGTTGTATAGGTAAGAACCACCTCGGGATTGGTGGTATCCTGAAGGTCATACTGACTGAGAGTCTCACCAATCTTTCCCGGTACGACCTGACCTTCGGGCAGAACCACGCGGTAGGTGGAGCTTGGCTCAAGGTCGTATTTCGAGATATGAGCCACAAGTCCATTAGCCGATGTGTTATAGTCTGTCGTATATGTACCTATGGGCTCTTCCGTACCATCTTTGTAGAGATACATCTTGAGATCCAATGAATGATAACCGAGGTTATAGCCCGTAGGGAACTCGAATTTTACTTCCACGTCTCTAAGATATGACATCTCACTATTGTCGGCGGGTGTTACTGAAGTAACGTTCAGGTATTTGTAGCTTGCACCTTGGTAGTTGTTTAAGTTTATTTCTTGATAACCGCTACCATCTGTTGCTGAAAGTATGCTGTTCTCCGGAATAAGAATTGAATATTTATGATTTTTATAAAGAATTGTATTTCCAAAGTCTATATCCACAATTGAAGCATCATCAGAATTTACATTCACGCTTACAGATTGTGCTATCTCAGTCTCTTCTTCATAAATATATGCCTTTGCATTATTGGCAACAGTGACATTGCCATTGAATGACAATGTAAATTTATCTATCTGTTTTAATAGAGATTCATTTGTTGGTAAAAATGAATTTAGATTTAAGCCCTCACCAGAAACGCCGATTAATCTAATGTAAGTATCGACATCGTATCTTGTTGCTGTATATGCTTTTGATTTAGTCCTTGCATAAGCCATACCACTTATAAATAGTGTATATGTCTCTCCGTTTTCTAATTGTATAGGTTCATCAAAGCTGAATTCAAAAATATTTGTACCATAGACACATGTAGAAGCATTATTTGAAATGCTTTTTGTAACAAGTAATTCCCCATCTTCTGCAGTTCCTTTATATAGTTTCACATATCTTGCCGTTGTTGACCAAGCTACTGCTATACCCCATTCTTCAGGAGCTATATCTGGATAGGCATTATAAATCTCAGAGAAATCGTATGTAAGCGAAATCTTTTGTACAGAAGATACCTTTTCGTTATTTGCAGGAGAAGTACTTGTTAGGTATATTTTCTGGGCATAAGTTACAGAAAATATACATACTGTATCTAATACACATA
>JAIDEM010000170.1 GCA_029054825.1 Prevotella sp.
TCCTCTGCGGAAGCGGCGCCGCTTCTCTTCTTGTACTACTTGTCTGTATTGTAAATCTTTCAAAGAACCGCTCCCGTAGTCAAGGCCGTTGTGACCGTTTTTCCGAAAGCGAGTGCAAAGGTATACACTTTTCATGACATACACAAGACATCGCACGGATTTTTTCAGGAAAATACACGAAAATATAACAGTTGTTGATTTAAATCAGTAACACAAAGCGGACACACATTATTATATATTATAAAGGACGGATGAAACTGCAAAGATGGACGGGATGAAAAGAAGGGGGACGGATGAGGACGGAAAGAAGCGAAAGACTCAACGGGAAAAGGGTCACGATTGACCTGGCGAAAGGTCACGGTTGACCAAGTAAAAGGTCACGGTTGGCAAGGTGAAAGGTCACCTTCTGAACGCAAAAGGGTCACCTATGGGAAAACAAGGAGCAGAGGTTATTGATGATATGGTGACTAAAAGGGAGTGCAGGCCTTGCCAAACGCGGAGAAACATGGCTGGAACTACATGAAAAAAGAATGGCACAGATGTCTCGGACATCCATGCCATATAAGATTACTTTAATATTTTTGAGGAAGCAGATACCCTGTTTGTCTTTTGTAACGGGCGGTGAGCTTCCGAGGAAAGGGCATCACTGCTTTGCGCAGAGCTTGTTTTCCTTTATAATATTATTAAGTACAGTGCCGTCGTCGATGTTGCCTATGTACTTTTTCAGCACGCATACATTCTTGCCGTAGCCGGCTTTCACGAGGTCCTTGATGGTGTTTCCCACACAGAAGTCGCCACACAGTCCGGCAACCTCTATCACCTGGATATTGTTGTCCTTGATAATCTGCAGGAGACGCTCGGCACTTGCCTTGTTTGCCATGATGGAGTATTCGTCAACCTTCACATCATCGCCCTTCGTAAGCACCACGGCATCAGCCTGATGTGCATGTACGGCATCGAGAACCGGCTGGAAGATGGCTGCTCCGTGGCTGTACTGCACGCAGTGTACAGGCCACATGCCGCCGTTGTCCTTGAAGGAAGAGTGGTTGTAGGGGTGGAAATCGGAGGTCATGACAATCTGCTTGTATGTCCCCTTCGGCTGTGCGGAGATGTAGTCTGCAAGAGCCTGCATGGACTCTGGAGCACCGTTGACAGCCAGGGAGCCGTTGATGAAATCGTACTGTACATCGACAATCAGGAGCATACGGTTGCCCTCGGCACACTTTGCATTGTCCTTACATGTTTTCTGCGCCATGAGTCCTGACGCGCTGATAAGCATTGCCATAATCAAAGAAAAAAACTTTTTCATTTCAGTCTGTATTGTAAGTATTTCTGTAAAAAACGATACAAATTTACAAATAAAAATTATAATATGGTGGTTTTTCTGAAAAAAATCCTAAAAAGGATATTACTTTTTGTCTTTTTCAACGTCTTAATAGTAATTTCGCAACATAATACATTAATAACATAAAGAAGAAAGCATCATGAAAATGAAACCAATGGCAATAGCCTTAGTGGCCGGCGCGCTCCTCATGGGCAGCTGTGCAAGCAAGAAAGACCTCGAGAACTGCAAGTCGGAGAACGCGAAGCTCTCCACCAGCTACCAGGAGAGCAAGGAGTCTCTGGCAGCCGCCAATGCGCGCATAGCATCTCTCCAGGAGCAGCTCTCACAGTGTCAGGACAACAACGCTTCTCTGCAGAAGAGCCTTGACATGAGCCTCACGAACACCAACGCCAACAGTGTGAACATCGCAAAGCTCGTGGATCAGATAAACGAGTCTAACCAGTACATACGTCATCTCGTGGAGGTGAAGTCGAAGAGCGACTCCCTGAACCTCGTCCTCACCAACAACCTCACACGCTCTCTCAGCAAGGAGGATCTGAAGGAGGTAGACGTGCAGGTGCTCAAGGGTGTGGTCTATATCTCTCTTGCAGACAACATGCTCTACAAGAGCGGCTCTTATGAAATCAACGAGCGTGCCGAGCAGACACTTGCCAAGATTGCGAAGATCATCACAGACTACAAGGATTATGATGTGCTCATCGAGGGCAACACCGACAATGTGCCTATCTCACGCGAGAATATCCGCAACAACTGGGACCTCTCCTGTCTCCGTGCGTCCAGCGTAGTGCAGGCACTCCAGACAAAGTACGGCGTTGATCCTAAGCGTCTCACTGCCGGTGGCCGTGGCGAATACAATCCGCTCGTGGCAAACACCACAGAGGTCAACAAGCAGCGCAATCGCCGCACACAGATCATCATCACTCCAAAGCTCGACCAGTTCATGGAACTTATAGACCGCGCTCCTGAAGAGAAGTAAGGAGACGGCACAACGCCGATTGGCGAAAGCAAAAGACCGCAGGCAAGGATGTCACTTGTCTGCGGTCTCTTTTTATGCCTTCAGTATAATCTGCAAGAAGCAGGATGAAAAGAGTGGTCACCTTATCACCAGCCCTACAGCACCCGTGCGGAAAAGCGTTGCACAGGTTTTGTCATATAATCTGACAGGCTTTCATCCACCGAAAAACAGAATCAAGGGACAGAACCAACTTCATGGCATTTGCCGCGAGTAGGTTTTGCCCCTTGATTCCGTGTCAGTTATATAAATCTTGCCGTATATCTTTATTTGGCAAGAAGGTTGTCTGCAAGCTGCTGCAGCAAAGGTTCGTCAGAAGCCTTCATACGAGACTTGATGGTAACCATAGGCTCTACGATGTCAATATCTTTCATCTTCCAAAACATCTCCGTCATCACCTTTCCGGCGGTAGGAGCCCACGAACCGTTCTCGATTATCGCCACACGGCGTTTCTGGTAACCTTTCAGTCTGAGATGGTGCAGAAAATCGTACATCGGTGGGAACACGCTGGCGTCATAAGAAGCGGCGGCAACGACCATCTTGCCCATGCGGAAAGCATCCTCTACCGCCTCTGCCATATCATCGCGGCTAAGGTCTGCCACGGCAACCTTACCAGCACCCTTCTCGCGGAGTATCTCCGCCATGCGCTCGGCAGCGGCCTTTGTGCCGCCATGTATGGAAGCGTATGCCACAAGCACGCCTTCCGTCTCCACCTCATAGGCAGCCCATGTCTTGTATAGCCCTATATAGTAGCCAAGATTCTCTGTCAGCACAGGTCCGTGGAGCGGACAGATGATGTTGACATCAAGGGCTGAGAGTTTGTCAAGCAGACGGCTTACCTGTGCGCCATACTTGCCGCAGATGTTGAAATAGTAGCGGCGTGCTTCGCAGGCCCAGTCTTCCTCAGCTGACAATGCGCCGAACTTGCCGAAGGCGTCTGCCGAGAACAGCACTTTATCCGTAGCGTCATAACTCACCATCACCTCAGGCCAGTGTATCATCGGTGCGGCATAGAATGCAAGAGTATGCTCGCCAAGGCACAGAGTATCACCCTCCTTGACAGTCACGGTGCGCCCCTCGAGGTCTATCTCCTCAAAGAACTGCGGTATCATCTTAAGGGCTATTGCCGATGCCACGACTTTCATCTCAGGATACTCTGCAGCCATTTCGGCTACAAGAGAGGCATGGTCCGGCTCCATATGGTGTACCACGAGGTAGTCCGGGGTGCGGCCAGCAAGAGTCTCTGTCAGGTTTTTCTTCCATTCGTCCGCCTTACGGACGTCACAAGTATCCATGACGGCAACCTTCTCGTCAAGGATGACGTATGAATTGTAAGACATTCCGTTTGGCACTTCATACTGGCTTTCAAACAAATCGATATCGAGGTCGTCGACACCTATGTACTTAATCTTGGATGTTATGTCTGTCATTTTATTGTTTATTGTATTTATTACTCATATTATTATCAGGACTCATGCCTGCTCCAGCACTCATCCCTGTATGTAAATCATGTCATTGATACGGTTGCCGCATACAGTCTGCCTCACCAAAGCAGCAGAAGTCCGGCGAAAGCCGCCATCACTATCATCTTTATCGGATTGACCTTCACCCAGAAAGTCCCGATGAATGATGCTGCAAAGATTGCTATGGAGACATAAAAGTACCACGGATTCTCGGGCGTAGAGAAGTTCTCGGCATTGAGAAGCATCAGCGCGGCGGCGGCAAGAAGCCCCACTACCGCCGGGCGAAGCCCGAGGAATACCCACTGTACCGTGGCAGAATCCTTGTATTTCATGAACATTCTGGATATAAGAATCATAAGTACCAAGGACGGCAACACCAGTGCAAAGGTGGCTATGACACTGCCGAGGACAGCCATGGAGTCGCCAAGACCGGCATTGTGCACAGCGGTATATCCGCAGTATGTTGCGGAATTGATGCCTATCGGGCCAGGTGTCATCTGGGACACGGCTACAATATTGGTAAACTCTGCAGAGCTCATCCAATGGTGATGCGTCACCACCTCACGCTGTATCAATGACAGCATGCCGTATCCGCCGCCAAAGCCGAACAGCCCGATCTGGAAGAATGTTATGAAAAGTGTAAGGTATATCAATGTCGTTTGCGGTTATGAGATTGTACAGTTCTGAGGTTTTGAGGTTGTACGGTTTTGCAGTTTTGCACTCCCGCCATCTATCCCTACCCTGCCATGCATGGATGGCCATGGGAAGAAATCCCATTATTTGCTGACGGACTGTCCGTTGTCATCCTCGGAAAGCAGGCCGTAGACATACCCTCCTATGCCTGCCGCAAGGATGATGTATATCGGATTGACCCCGAAAAGCCATATCAGCAGGGCGGAGACAGCAGGAATCCAGCAGTTGGCAAATGTTATTCCTGCCGACTTTGCAAGGGTGAACGTCGGTGCGGCTATGAGCGCCACCACTGCCGGGCGTATGCCGTTGAAGCAGGCGGCGACCCATCCGACATCGCTGAACTGGTGGAAACAGGCGGCGATAGCAAGGATAATGAGAAATGAAGGCAATGCCGCGCCAAGCGCAGCGAACACCGCTCCGCGGGTCTTGTGAAGCTTATAACCTATGAATGTGGAGATATTCATAGCAAAGACACCCGGGCATGTCTGCGCCACGGCTATCAGATCGAGAAATTCCTCACGGTTTATCCAGCGGTTCTTGTCCACTACACATTTCTCTATTATAGGTATCATGGCATATCCTCCGCCGAGCGTGAAAAGCCCGATGCGGAAGAACACCTTGAAAAGGCGACGCGGCGAACTGCCATAATCCTTATATTCCTTAACCTCTGCCATTTGATTCATTTATACGACTCTACGCGACTTGCGCATAAGTATATGGCAGGTCCTGAAACCCATGTCGACCAGACGCTTGTGCCAGCATAGGCATACGGCTGCAAAAGTCTTGTCGACCGGACTGGCTTTCAGGACCTGTCGTCACACTAAAAGCATCATGCGTTCTCCTCTATCCACTTGCGTGCATTGACGAAAGCCTCATGCCAAGGAGTCACCTCGTCAGTCATGCGACGCTCTTCCGGATAGAATCCGCACTGCCAAGGGAACTGTGTGCGCTCCGGATGAGGCATGATGGCGAGATGGCGACCGTCCTTGCTTGCAAGAGCCGCGACATTATAGTCGGAGCCGTTAGGGTTTGCAGGATACTCGGAACGGTTGTACTTTGCCACGATGTTGTACTCCTGCTCTGCAAGAGGAAGACTGAACTTGCCCTCTCCGTGGGCAACCCAGCAGCCGATCTTCTCGCCTGACAGCGAACCGAACATCACTGAGTTGTTCTGAGGTATGGAAAGGGTGACGAATGTAGACTCGAACTTGTGGGAGTCATTGTGCAGCATCTGCGCATAGTCACGTGAATCCGTAGACGCTGTGGTATTGTTCAGCAGGCCAAGCTCCACCATCAGCTGACAACCGTTGCATACACCGAGAGACAGAGTATCCTTGCGTGCATAGAACTTATCAAGGGCTTCCTTCGCCTTCGGGTTGAAGAGGAACGCTCCTGCCCAACCTTTTGCAGAACCGAGGACATCGGAATTGGAGAATCCTCCGCAGAAAGCGATGAGGTTAACCTCCTCAAGCGTCTCACGACCCGTTATAAGGTCTGTCATCGTAACGTCCCTGACATCGAAGCCCGCCATATAGAATGAGTATGCCATCTCACGCTCCGAGTTGGTTCCCTTCTCACGGATGATGGCTGCGACAGGACGCTTTCCTTCCGGTCGCGGAGTGGCAGTGAGAGGCTCGCCGCTTACAGACCACTCGACAGGAATATTCTTGTAATTCACGAAACGCTCGGCAGCCTTGCCATTGAAGCTCTGGCGACGGTCAAGGAGATATGACGTGCTGTACCATACATCACGGAGCTCGTCAATATCAAACTCGAATGTCATCTCGCGCTCTGCTATCTTTCCGTTAGGCACCTGTGCGTTGCTTACAGTCTTTGTCACGGTTATCTTCCTGCCGTTGTCGTATACAGGAGCACCGATCTTGGCATACCCAACACCGGCATCCTCAAGGATTTTCTTCACGCGGCTTGCCTCAGAGTCCCTTACCTGGATGACAACGCCAGGATTCTCGGCGAAGAGAACCTTCACGATATCCCTCTCCTGAATCTTGTCAAGGTTAAGGGCAAGTCCACCTTCCGTATTGGCAAAGCACATCTCGAGCAACGCTGTGATGAGACCTCCAGCAGAGATGTCGTGCCCGGCAAGCACGAGTCCCTCCTTTACAAGTTCCTGAACAGCGAGGAAAGCGTCACGGAAATATTCCGGATTCTTCACCGTAGGCACATCAGAGCCGACCTTTCCCAGCGACTGTGCAAAGGCAGAACCGCCGAGTTGCAGGCTGTCGAAGGAGAAATCTATGTAGTACAGACGTGATGCATCCGCCTTCTTTATAACAGGAGATACGACCTTCTTCACGTCGCTCACCTCACCTCCGGCAGAGACGATGACAGTTCCTGGAGCGATAATCTTCTTTCCGTCAGGATACTTCTGCGTCATGGACAGTGAGTCCTTGCCAGTAGGCACATTGATCTGCAAGTCACAGCAGAAGTCCGAGAGAGCCTTCACAGCCTTGTAGAGGCGTGCATCCTCGCCTTCCTGTGAGCGGCAAGGCCACATCCAGTTGGCAGAGAGGGAGATGCTGTCCGTACCTTCAGCCATAGGAGCCCACACAAGGTTTGTGAGAGCCTCAGCGACAGAGAGCACAGAGCCTGCCTCCGGGTCGGCAAGAGCCGCCTGCGGCGCATGGCCTATGGATGTCGCGATGCCCTTCTCGCCCTTGTAGTCCAAGGCTACGGCACCACAATCGGAGAGCGGAAGCTGCAGTTCGCCCTGGCACTGCTGGCGTGCCACACGTCCTGTGACGGAGCGGTCCACCTTGTTTGTCAGCCAGTCCTTGCAGGCTACTGCCTCAAGCTGGAGCACATTCTTCACATATCCGGTGAGAGTATCACCGAGAGTGGACTGTGCAGAGATACCTGTCTGGTCGTATGTCACGACATCATATTTACGCTCCACAGTCTTATCCACCATGAAAGTCTTAGGAGAGCTGCCGAACATCTGGTCTACAGAGAGGTCGAACGGACGCACGCCGTCAGCCTGTTCAAAGGCGAAGCGGCGGTCTCCCGTGGTCTCTCCTACGGTGTACATAGGGGCACGCTCGCGGTCAGCAATCTTCTGCACATGCTCTATGGCAGCCTCATCAATGAGCAGTCCCATACGTTCCTGCGACTCATTGGCTATAATCTCCTTGGCAGAGAGGGTCTTGTCTCCTACCGGAAGCTTGTCCATGTGTATCAGTCCGCCACAGTCCTCCACGAGTTCCGACAGACAGTTGACATGTCCTGCCGAGCCATGGTCGTGGATGGAAACGATAGGATTGTTCTCTTCCTCGCCAAGAGCGCGGATGACATTATACGCACGCTTCTGCATCTCAGGATTGGCACGCTGCACGGCGTTAAGTTCTATGCCGCTGGAGTAGCGTCCTGTATCTACGGAAGACACCGAGCCACCGCCGAGACCGATACGGTAGTTCTCGCCACCCATGACGACAACCTTGTTGCCGGCCTGCGGCTCACCCTTGAGACAGTCACGTTCTATGCCGTAGCCGACACCGCCGGCAAGCATGATAACCTTGTCATAAGCATACTGTTCCTCCTTCTCCTGATGCTCGAAGGTGAGCACAGAACCGCAGATAAGCGGCTGTCCGAACTTGTTTCCGAAATCGGAAGCACCGTTAGATGCCTTGATAAGAATCTGTTCCGGTGTCTGGTAGAGCCATTTCCTGACAGGCATGAGTTTCTCCCACACCTGGCTTGTGCCCTCTTTACGCGGATAGGAAGTCATGTATACGGCAGTTCCCGCGATAGGCCATGAGCCGACACCGCCGCCCATACGGTCACGAATTTCGCCGCCGGTACCTGTCGCGGCACCGTTGAAAGGCTCCACTGTCGTAGGGAAATTGTGTGTCTCAGCCTTCAGGGAGATGACAGACTTCACCTTCTTCACTCGGTAAAGGTCAGGCTGGGAGTGGTCGGCAGGAGCAAACTGTTCTATCTCAGGGCCTGCGCTGAACGCCACATTGTCCTTGTATGCAGAGAGAATCTTGTTAGGATTCTCCTGTGTAGTCTTCTTTATCATCTGGAACAGCGACGACTCCTTCTCTTCACCGTCGATGACGAATGTGCCTCCGAATATCTTGTGGCGGCAGTGCTCAGAGTTTATCTGTGCGAAACCGAATATCTCGGAGTCGGTAAGAGGGCGTCCAAGCTCCTCCTCCACCTTGTGGAGATACTCCATCTCCTCCTTGGAGAGTGCGAGTCCTTCCTGTTCGTTGTATTCCTCAAGGTTCTCCACATGCTTTATCGGCTCAGGCTTTATGTCTACCGTGAAGATATTCTGGTCAAGTCCCTCGTACATGCGTTGCAGCATCGGGTCATGCTCAGCTTCGGCACTGTCCACAGACCAGTACTCCTCTATACGCGAAATGCCCTTGAGACCCATGTTCTGTGTTATCTCAACGGCATTCGTGCTCCAAGGAGTAATCATCTCACGTCGTGGCCCCACATAGAAGCCCTCCAATTCCGCGTCACCAAGAAGTGTCGCGTTGCTGTACAGCCAGCAAAGTTCTTTTACTTCATCCGCGGCAGGCTGGTGGTCAATCTGCGTTGCGATGATGCTCTGTGATGGTGTCTTGAAAAAGAGAATCATTGTTCCTGTATGTTTATTTGTTGAATATCAATCTTTCCGCAAAGTTACAACATTTCCATTAATAATGTATACGGACGCGATATAATATAAGTTTTTTTAAGTTTGAAGAAAATGGTTGTGGGTTTTAGGTTTTTGGTTTTTGGTTGCGAACCGAATACCTTGTCAAATCCAACAATCAGGAATAAGCAGCCGAAAGCCTAAGACCCACAGCCAAAGACCTATAACAGCACACAGCAGCAATGCACCTTTCGTCAAGGCGCACTGCTGCTGTCCTGTTTCCGTCCCCGACACAACGGGTAGCGATGTGTCGGGAACGCTATAGTGTATAAAGTCTTTCCCTTTACTTCACGAGACCCTTCTCAAGATACTCGGCGAGGTTTGTGCGCATCACGCTTGCGACATGCTCTGCCGCAACCTTCTGCATATCGTGCTTCACCATTATCTCCACAAGTTTCTCGAAGGATGTTGTCTGAGGATTCCATCCCAGTTCATTCTTCGCCTTTGTAGGGTCGCCCCAGAGGTTCACCACGTCTGTAGGGCGGTAGAAGTCCTCGCTGACAGCCACGACGACCTTTCCGGTCTTCACGTCGATGCCCTTTTCGTTGATGCCCTCTCCTTCCCAGCGCAGCTCTATGCCAGCATATTGGAAGGCAAGTGTGGCGAACTCGCGCACGGTATGCTGCACACCGGTAGCTATGACGAAGTCCTCCGGCGTGTCATGCTGGAGGATGAGCCACATGCACTCTACATAATCCTTGGCATATCCCCAGTCGCGAAGCGAGTCAAGATTGCCGAGATAGAGGCAGTCCTGCTTGCCCTGAGCTATGCGTGCGGCAGCAAGAGTAATCTTTCTCGTCACGAATGTCTCGCCGCGGCGCTCCGACTCGTGGTTGAAGAGTATGCCCGAGCAGCAGAACATGTCATACGCCTCGCGATACTCCTTGATGATCCAGAATCCGTAGAGTTTCGCCACGGCATAAGGAGAGTAAGGATGGAACGGAGTCTTCTCGTTCTGAGGTACTTCCTCCACCTTTCCGTAAAGCTCTGATGTGGAAGCCTGGTATATCTTGCAGGTCTTCTCGAGATGGTTTGTCCTCACTGCCTCAAGCACACGGAGAACTCCTGTAGCGTCCACATCGGCAGTAAACTCAGGGGCATCGAAGCTCACCTGCACATGCGACTGTGCCGCGAGGTTGTATATCTCGTCAGGGCGCACAAGACCCACGAGTTTCACGAGCGACATGGAGTCTGTCATGTCGGCATAGTGAAGATGGAAGTTCGGTGTACCCTCGAGATGCGCTATGCGCTCGCGGTAGTCCACACTGGAGCGGCGGATGATGCCATGTACCTCATAGCCTTTGTCTAGAAGGAACTCTGACAGGTAGCTGCCGTCCTGGCCTGTGACACCTGTAATCAATGCAACTTTCTTTTCCATAGATGTTTACGTGTTATTTTTGTTTAGAAATATTATATCATTATTATTGCGCTTGTGCCTGCCGAAGTTCACAAGGATGACAGTCTGACAGCCAGACTTGCCACATAAGCCTCAACCTGCACAGGAGATTGTCAGGAGATTGAATCCCTGTACCATTCGAAGAGTCTCTGCACGCCCTCCTCTATCTCCACCTTGTGTGTCCATCCGAGGGAGTGGAGCTTGGAGACGTCTATGAGCTTGCGCATCGTGCCGTCAGGCTTTGTCGAGTCGAAGTGTATCTCGCCCTCGAAGCCCACTGCCTTTGCCACCAGGGAGGAGAGCTCGCGTATGGTAAGTTCCTTGCCCGTACCGACATTGATATGGCAGTTTCTTATCTCTCCGAGCGAAGGAATCGCGCCGCCGCGTCCTGCCGAATGGTTGCGGTCCACGGCACCGTCGGCACGCGCGCCGTAGTGTACGCTGGAGTATTTCTCTATGCCTATGATGTCCTTGAACTCCACATTGAGCAGGCAGTGTACGGAAGCGTCAGCCATATCCTCGCTCCAGAGGAACTCGCGGAGCGGAGTACCTGTACCCCAAAGAGTTACTCTGTTGTTGCCTATACCGTACTTTGCGAGCACGCCCTCTATCTCTTCATTTGAAGCGGAGCCGTCCACGCCCTCCACAGGACGTATGTTCATATCCTGACGGATAGCCTCCCAGTCGCCCTCATGAATGAGTTTGGCGAGATAAATCTTGCGCATCATCGCCGGCATGACATGCGAATTCTCGAGATGGAAGTTGTCGTTAGGGCCGTAAAGGTTGGTAGGCATGACGGCGATGTAGTCTGTACCGTACTGCAGGTTGTACGACTCGCACATCTTCAGCCCTGCGATTTTCGCTATGGCATACTCCTCGTTGGTGTATTCCAGTTCTGAGGTAAGGAGGCAGTCCTCCTTCATCGGCTGTGGAGCATTCTTCGGGTATATGCATGTGCTGCCGAGAAACAGCAGTTTCTGCACACCGTGGGCATAGGCCTCGCTGATGACATTGCACTGCATCTTCATGTTCATCATCATGAAGTCGGCACGGTAAAGCGAATTAGCCATGATACCTCCCACGAAAGCCGCTGCGAGGACGACCGCGTCAGGACGCTCCTCGTCAAAAAAAGCGCGCACGGCGACCTGGTCCGTGAGGTCCAGTTCCTTGTGCGTACGTCCTACAAGATTGTCGTATCCACGGGCTTTCAGATTGTTCCATATAGCGGAACCCACCAAGCCACGGTGACCGGCAACATAGATTTTGCTGTCTTTTCTGAGTTTCATTATCCTTAGTTTATCTTTAATTACCTTATCTCTCTATCAACATGTAAAATTAAAAAACTGGGGCAAAGTTAATAAAAATAATGTAAAATCTTTCGGATTTCAGAATAAAAATGATAATTTTGTACAGATTTTCACCATAATATATGAA
>JAIDEM010000171.1 GCA_029054825.1 Prevotella sp.
CTTATATGTCGCTTATTGCCGTCTGACAGCAAATCAAGAATCGCATTCTTGATATCGACAGGCGTATTCTGTGGCTTTTTCCTCTTTTCCAGACATATCTCACATTTTCCACATTCATAACTGCTATCTTCTCCAAAATATCTTATGAGTTGTTGCTGACGACATACAACATCATTATTGATGTATCGGACCATGCTTTCTATATGCTCCGTCATCGTATCCCGCAAGTTATCATATGCCTCCCGTGGAATATAGACACGACATTCATCGACACGATTAACAAGGAAAGTCAATCGAGGCTCTGTCCTTGGAGGGATAAACTCTATAATGCCTCTACGGCGAAGGTCCGTGAGAAGGGTATATATGCGCTGCGGCGTGGACGAGCATTTGTAAGCTATGGCTCCTGTATCAACATAAACGTAATCACTGAAAAGGCCGGTATACAGCCTCATCATGGCATATATCATGTCATCGACTTCTTCCGGAAGACTACGCAAGAGATAAAGTTCGTCACGTGATACAATAAACTTCACACGCGAATTATCATCTGGATTAGAATCATACTTGATATATCCGGCATTGTCAAGAATATGCAGTGCCGCATCTACATCATTAATGGAATAACCATATACTGTACAGAATTTACCTAAAGGGAAGACAAATGACAACTCCTTACCCATACCTACACCTATTTCATAATAATAAGCGAGGCGCTCATAGACTTTCCTGACAAAATCCTTCTCTGGGAAAGATTGTCTCACACGGCGCCGCAACAACATCGGGGTACTCTGTGTCTTGAGCAATACGGCGTACGACAGCTTGCCATCACGTCCGGCTCTGCCTGCTTCCTGAAAGTATGCCTCTATGGAAGAGGGGACATCGGCATGTATGACAAGGCGGACATCAGGCTTGTCAATACCCATGCCGAATGCATTGGTTGCCACTATCACGCGGACGAGACCGCAGTGCCAGTCGTGCTGGCGCTTTGTCTTCACGGCTATATCCAGTCCAGCATGGAAAAACGTCGCAGATATACCAGATTCGTTAATCATTTCACTCAGTTCCTTGGTGGCTTTACGGCTGTTCGTGTATATGATAGTGCTACCGCTTACATTATTGAGAATATGGATAATCTCCACTCTCCTGTCCATCGTATGACGGACGATATACGATATATTGTCACGGCGGAAAGACATGCGGAAGACATTTCCATCCTTGAAGGCCAGTTGTTTCTGTATATCCTCAACAACGGAACGTGTGGCTGTCGCTGTAAGGGCAAGCACCGCTTTCCCTGGAAGAATGGAACGCAACTCAGAAATACGCAAATATGCCGGCCGGAAATCATATCCCCACTGTGATATACAGTGTGCCTCGTCAACGGTAATAAAACTTACATCTATATGACGGAGCTTTGCAAGAAAGATGTATGACGACAGACGTTCAGGAGAGACATACAAGAACTTTATATCGCCATAGATGCAATTATCAAGAATCTTTACTATATCATTATGGGACAGTCCTGAATATATAGCATAAGCTGTGATGCCTCGCTGACGAAGATGGTCTACCTGGTCTTTCATCAACGAGATAAGGGGAGTGATTACAATACAGACCCCAGGCATGCTCAATGCCGGAATCTGGAATGTAATGGACTTTCCGCCACCTGTGGGCATGAGGCCGAGCGTATCATGCCCGGCCCCAATGCTTTCTATGATTTCCCGCTGTATCCCACGGAAATCATCATAGCCAAAATATTGTCTCAGTATCTGTCTGTAATCCGTTTCCAATGTATGTTCAATCGTTGACTGTATGTATATCTTCTATCTGGAGTTGTGGCGCTCCATGGCGATAGACATTGTCCTCTATGGTATAAGCAATATCAAAAGAACGGCGTGACTTGATGTATCTGGCAGCTCCAGACTGTCCGAATGCAATGCCGTTCATGACATTATTTGACTTGGAGTCGACAAGTTCCAACTTGATATGCTCCTGCTGGCGTCCCACAACCTTCGATGTGCCGAAATCATAAACATCTTCTGTCACAAAAAGCGGCTTGGGATTCTTAGGTCCAAACGGTGCAAACTTCTTCAAGTCGGAATGCAGTTTCTTTGTTATGTCACGGAATTCAAGATGGGCATCTATCTCTAATATGGGTTCCGTCTGTTCCGGCATGATATGGAAATCCACGTATTTCTGGAAACGGCGCTGGAACTCCTTGACATTCTCCCATTTCATAGTCAGTCCGCAGGCATATGTATGTCCTCCAAAATTCAACAAGAGATCACGGCATGACTTTATTGCAGCATATACATCGAATCCTGCCACACTGCGTGCAGACCCCGTAGCGACATCACCGTCACGGGTAATGACTACCGTTGGGCGGAAATAAAGTTCTGTAAGGCGTGAAGCTACAATGCCGACAATGCCCTTTTTCCAGTTCTCATCATAAATGACGATTGATGTATGATGCCGTTGTGTGTCCAGACGTGCAACGATATTGTTGGCCTCCTCTGTCATCTGCTTGTCAATATCCTTGCGTTGCTCATTATACTCGTTGATGTGCTCAGAGACCTGTATTGCTGTAGCATAGTCCTTCTCGACAAGAAGGTCAACGCTCTTTTTCCCGTTCTCCATGCGGCCACTGGCATTTATGCGCGGTCCTATCTTGAAGATTATTTCTGACATCGTGATAGGCCTGCCCAATAAACCACAGACCTCTATAATGGCTTTCAGACCTGTAGATGGAGACTGGTTCAGCTGGCGCAAGCCGTGGTACGCAAGTATTCGGTTCTCGCCTTCAACAGGCACAAGATCTGCCGCTATGCTTACAGCGCACAGGTCAAGTAGTGGCTGTAGCTGTGAGAATGGTATGCCATTATTGCGGGCAAAACCTTGCATGAACTTGAATCCGACGCCACAGCCGCAAAGATGCTTGAAAGGATAACTGTCATCCGGACGCTTCGGATTGAGTATCGCTACAGCTGGAGGCATCTTCTCGTCTGGCACATGATGATCACAGATGATGAAATCTATTCCTTTTTCCTTGGCATACGCAATCTCGTCAACGGCCTTTATACCGCAGTCGAGAATAATTATCAAGGATACACCAGTTTCTTTCGCATAGTCAACACCTTTCCGTGATACACCGTACCCTTCATCATAGCGATCAGGTATGTAATAGTCTATATTGGAATAAAACTGTTTCAGAAACTTATAGACCAAAGCCACGGCTGTACAGCCGTCTACGTCATAGTCTCCATAAACAAGGATACGCTCCTTGCGGCCAATGGCGTCATTGAGGCGGTCAACCGCAAGGTCCATATCCTTCATGAGGAATGGATTGATGAGGTCCGTCAGTTGCGGACGGAAGAAACGTTTTGCTGCCGATTCAGTGGTTATGCCACGCCTCAGTAGGAGTCGAGCGAGCACAGGAGCGATATTGAGCTTCGAAGCCAATGTCTGTGCTGCACTTTCCTCTGCCTCTGAGGTCGGAGTATTTTTCCATTTGAAGTGCATGTGTGTCCTTTTCTTTTTTTTATCCCAAATCTGTCACATATTTACAGGCAATGCCAAAGGTGACCTTTTGAATGGTAAACTGTGACATTTCACCACCCATAAGGTGACCTTTTGCGATATAAAAGGTCACCTCTAAATTCGCGAACGCATTGTTATGCGGAGGAATAATATATTATACGCCAAGAATTAACGCATTATACACTGAGCTCCCGCACTGTGCATGTAACCTGATTCGGGAGAAATGGGTTCTATAAATCACCTTTCATATCAATATTTTCATGTGATTTTATAGAACCCATATACTGAATGTCAAATAAATAATCTATTGGTGGAATCAGATGCCCATTTTCTTGCGGATGTCCTTAGGGATGGCATTCTTGTTGACCATATAGTCCATAGTCTTAGCAACAATGAAGTTCTTTGACATGTACCAAGTGCCTTTATAGTCGCCGGTCTCACCCCAAGAGTTCTTTACCATATAATACTCACGGCCTGTCTGGTCCTTTGCTATACCATAGATAAGCATGCCGTGGTCATCAGTAAGAGTCCAGTTGTCGTACTCTTTCTGACGCTGTTCCTGTGAAGGTGTCATCTCTTTCACTGTCACACCAGCTTCCTTGATTTTGTCTTTCTTCTGTGCAGGAGTAAGTTTGAGCCAGCGAGCCATATCAGAGCCGTCAAGAGCCTGATTCTTCGTATCAATAAGAAGTGCAAGACCGTCACGGGTAAAGCCGTCCTCGCTGACATCACCACCCCATGCGACAGTGTAGCCGTTCATCACTGCATTGTCAATGATGCGTGCCATCTCGTCCATAGGAAGGTTCCATGAACCAGGCTGACGCCAGTTGTCCTGTACCTCAACAGGGAACTCTGTATAGAAAGGATGGTGTGTGTAAGAGGTTATTGAAACATAGTCGTCCCAATCAAGGCCGAGTGATGCCGCGAACTGCTTAGGAGTGTATGTCTTTCCCTCATACTTGAAAGTCTCCGGACATTTGCCAAGATATGCATCAAGTATGCCCTGGAAAGCGTTCTTCCAGGTCGGACTGATAGTTTTCGCCTTGCTGTGGGCTACGGCATCAACAAAAGGCTCCATTACAGAGAAGAACTCATTGAAATTGTTCAGTGTGTCACCATACATCGTTCCAGGAAGCGGCATAGCCTCCTCTGGGCAGATACCATAATTCTTCAGGACATAAAGGACATCATACGCCGAGCCACCCTGTGAGAACTGTGCATCACCATGCATACGTACTGTAAGCACCGCACGGTCCATATAGTTCTTGTTACATACAAACATCTCGCAGAGATCGTATGTCTTCTTTGATTTTTTCAGGATTTCCGCCTCAAAATAGGAGAGGGTGGAGTAGTTCCAACAGGTGCCGGATCTTGCCTGATTCTTCACTGATGTGATAGGATTTTCCTTTATCACAGTAAATACAGGAGCATTCGGATTTACAGAGTCTGCTTTCTCTGTCTTCTTGTCGGCAGCAGGCTGTGCACTCAAAGATACTGCAGTGAGCATCAATGCTGCCATCATCATGATTTTTTTCATTATTAGTTTATATTTGTTATTATTTGGTATGTCATTTGTTATTCGGCATGTTCTTCCATATATTTCTCGACATCGGCCGTATGATAAGGGATTCGCTTCTCTCCGAGGAAGCGGCAACCGTCCTTTGTTATGAGCAGGTCGTCTTCTATACGTATACCACCAAAGTCACGATACTTCTCAAGCATGTCGAAATTAAGGAAGTCCTTGCAATGCCCTTTTGCTTTCCAGTCGTCTATAAGTGCCGGGATGAAATATATACCAGGTTCGTCTGTCACCACGAAACCTTCCTCCAAACGTCTTCCCATGCGAAGGCAGTTGGTACCGAACTGTTCAAGGTTTGGACGTGTCTCCTCATCAAATCCCACATATATCTGTCCAAGACCTTCCATGTCATGCACATCCATACCCATCATGTGGCCAAGCCCATGTGGAAGGAACATCGCATGCGCACCTTGTGAAACAGCCTCGTCCACATCGCCTTTCATAAGTCCCAAAGCCTTCAGGCGCTCTGTCATCAGGCGACAAACGGCAAGATGGACATCAAAATATTTAATGTCGGGCTTAGCTATACTCAACGCCAAGTCATGACATTCATCCACAATGTCATAGATTTCTTTCTGCTGTTGTGTATACTTGCCATTGACAGGCATGGTTCGTGTATGGTCTGAACAATAATTGTTTATCGTTTCTCCTCCACAATCACACAATACAAGACGTCCATTCTCAAGTTTATTCATGGACGGACCACCATGCATGATTTCGCCATGCTGTGAGAATATTGTGGAAAAAGACTCATGTGCCCCAAGGGAATGAGCGACTCCGTCAATCTGTCCGGCTATCCACTTTTCCGTCCTTCCTGGACGAACCAGACGCATAGCCTTTGTCTGCATCTCATAGCCAATGAGTGACGCGCGTTCCAATTCTTCTATTTCTTCGGATGTTTTTGTTGAACGCATTTTCACGACAGCATTGATGAGTTCAAGAGATGCTGCTTTTTTCTGATTGCATGGATGAATGCCCAGCAGATCCATGATTAAGATCTGATTGTCGTGACGATATGGTGGAAGAATATGTATTTTCCGGTTCGTGCGCAGAGCTTCTGCTACAATTTCATTAATCTTATCCAGAGATGCACTCCTTGCTATGCCAACCGTCTCTGCAAGTTCGCTTATTACAGGGACAGTGCCATACCATACTATGTCCTCGACATCGACATCATTGCCCAAAAGCCATTCATCACCACTCTCACAATCTATCACTCCGATAAGACCTATCTCTTGAAGACCGAAATAATACAGGAAGGACGAGTCCTGCCGAAATGGATAATAACAGTTTGACGGATAGTTACATGGCGATTCGTTGTTGCCGAACAGTACAATAATACCGTTGCCAACAAGCTGTTTCAGCATTTGTCTACGCTCTATATATGTTTCTTTTGCAAACATTTTCTATGATTCTAACAAAAAGATGTATTACTCCAAGTAGTTTAAGAGGTGTTAATAAACTCTGCAAAGTTACAAATTATTTCTGATAAATTAGTATCTTTGCAAAGTAATTGACTGTAATTTACATTATTTAAATTAAAAAGGAATGGAAAATATTGCACTCGTTCTTGAAGGCGGAGGCATGAGAGGTGTCTTTACGGCTGGAGTCTTAGACGCATTCATGGAATCCGGTCTGCAGTTTCCATATTCTGTCGGTGTTTCTGCAGGAGCTTGTAATGGGTGCAGTTTCTTGACGAAGCAAAAGGGTAGGGCATACTTCTCAAATGTTACTATGCTGAAAGAATACGGGCATCGATATCTTGGTATACGTCAACTGCTGAAAACCGGAAGTATCTTTAATGTAGACTTGCTTTACCGTGCCCTTCCTTACAAACTATGGCCGTACGATTTCAATACTTATTTTTCCACATCAGACACCTTTGAAATGGTGACGACGAATGTGTTGACTGGCAAGGCCGAATACATTTCCAATCACTTGCCAGAATACAAGAAGGGAACGACAGAAGATGCCAAACAATTATCTCTTGACATAGTTCTTGCTTCAAGCAGCCTGCCGTACGTTGGCAAAATTGTCGATGTTATGGGCACTCCAATGCTTGACGGAGGGATTGTAGACAGTATTCCTGTGCTCCATGCAATGGAACAAGGTTATGAGAAATGTGTAGTGATACTGACCCGAAATAAAGGATATAGAAAGAAAATCAAACACAATATATTGACCTTAGCATTATCATCCATCTTCAGATGGCTGTTTTATCACAAATATCCACAGTTCAGAAAAACATTATGTCAACGTAGCGAATTGTACAACAGGCAATTGGAATTGGTAGAACAGATGGAAAAAGATGGCAAGATTATGGTCATCAGACCAGATAATCCTATAAACGTTGACCGCATAGAGCGCAATGCAGACAAACTACAGGCACTTTATGATGAGGGGAAACTTATCGGACACAGATTCTGTACACAACTTAATAAAAACAACAATAAATAAATGTTGGAAGAAAAAAAACATATAGGAACTCTTTTTGATGGTATAGCACAAACATATGATACTCTAAATCATGTTTTGTCGCTGAATATTGACAAATCATGGCGACGCAAAGCTGTACGAAAACTTTCTCCTGTTTCAAATCTTTTGGATGTGGCTATAGGCACTGCCGATTTGTCGATAGAAATCATACGCCAAAAAAAAGCAAAATATATACAAGGCATTGATTTGTCACGGGAAATGATGCGCATTGGAGAAGAGAAAGTCAACAAAGTTGGTTTTTCAAAATATATCCATTTTAATTATGGAAGTGCATTGGATATGCCGTATGCCGACAATACGTTTGACGCCCTTACTTGTGCATACGGACTAAGGAATTTCTCTGACACAGATAAGGGGTTAGCGGAGTTCTATCGGGTTATGCGACCAGGAGCTCAGCTTGTGATATTGGAATTCTCATATCCAGAAAACCGTATAATAAGATTTTTCTATGATTTATTTTTCACACATATACTTCCTTTTATAGGACGCATTGTCAGCCATGACAAGTCAGCTTATACTTATCTGAACCGCTCTGTGAAAGAGTTTATGTGGGGAGAGGAAATGATACGACACCTAAAAGACACCGGTTTTCATGACATACATTTTCAGCCTCTGACATTTGGAATAACAACTATCTACACAGCAACAAAACAATAATATTATGGGGCCTATATTCACAAATACATTACTCTGGTTTCACGTAATACGACCTCAAACACTGTTTGCATCACTTACTCCCGTATTAATAGCCATCGTTGTTCTTTCAAAGGAGAACATTGCAATAAATCCAACAACAGCAATATTGACAGCATTATGCGCATTATCACTTCAAATACTGTCAAATCTAATAAATGACTATTACGATTTTCAACGTGGTGCTGATAAAGCTGGGCGAATAGGTTATCAACGTGTGATGGCAGAAGGAGTGGTTAGTACATCAACTATGCAGTACGCATGTTGCATTGCAGCATTTTGTGCATGCGCATTTGGGTTGCCTCTTGTTTTCATTGGCGGCTGGATTATACTTACCATTGGACTTTCAGCATTTCTTTTTGCATGGCTATATACGGCAACAAGCCATTCATTAGCATATCTTGGACTCGGAGATATATTTGTATTCCTATATTATGGTGTCATTGCAAGTGGCGGAACAGCATATCTTTTATTGTCAGCCACAGGCTCTTATCCACAGCTGACAGAACCAATAATGATTACATCATATCATGCAGGCGCTGTGTGTGGACTGATATCAATGTGTGTACTTATGATAAACAATCTTCGTGATGTAGAAGACGATGCCCCCGTAGGCAAACGCACACTTCCTGTTCGTATAGGAATTCACGCTTCTGAGGGTATTATGCTTGTTTACATCATGCTTATGCCATGTTTTGCAATTCTCGCTTTTGGCTGGAGATTGCCAGTTCTCGTCGTCATTCCTGCAGCCGCTTTATGGTTAATGACAATCAATGCAAAAGGAGCGGTTTATAACCGATGCCTTCTTTTTGCAGGACTAACAAATGTCGTGTATTTCATGTTATGCCTTAGTATTTAATATGAATAATAAAAATAAATGGGAGCGAGGTATTTCCTTGCTCCCACACCGCAACTCCTATTTATCATAATGGACATTCTTTGCAAATTTCTCATCAAAAAAACATATAATAAATTAGGCCTAACATGCAAAAAGTTGGTATATAATAATATAGCTATTTATCCCAGAATCTGAAAGTAATATCTTGCCATTCCTGTCCATGTCGCTTATACATTCTTTGGTTTGTTGTTTTTTTATTCAACGGCCCAAGATGTTCTATATAAGGTCCGATTTTAATGAAGTCAAAATATTCTTTCTTCAAGGCAGAAGATATCAGTGTTTTGCCACTGTACCATGCAACTTTCAGATTTGGGTGTATATTTTTCAAATAGATGGCCAAATCATTTAAATCATTAATTGTTGCATCGCCACCCATAAATGCTATACAAGTAATTGCATTATCGTATTTAATTATCATCTTCTCCAATAATTCATGTGTAAGTTCATCACCGACATCTCCCCATAAATATTTGCTATGGCATCCAGGACAACGGCAAGGACAATTGCTTATATTCACCGCAAGTGTAACTTCATCAGGAACTTCTTGGAAGACAATGCTTTCATTGACAAATTTCATAAAACACCAATTATATAATTTTCAAAACCGAGGAACTTAAAATTGCAGTATTAAGTCCCTCGGTTAATAAAATATTAGATTTCAAGTATAGACTATAGCTTATCCGTTCCTGCATAGTAACGGCGACTTGCCTCCTCCTGACGCGCTTGGGAGAAGTTGCTGACGCGCTTGAGATAACCGATAATACGCGTCATATAGTCCACATTCTTCGATTTGCATTTAGGACATTCATGCAAATAGCGCTTATCTATCATACCACAATCATTACATAGTGTATTTGGTATATTGAATGTGAAATAGTTACATCCTTCAACTGCTGCTATATGAATAAGTTGCTTATACTGTTCCTTGGATAAATGCTCCTCAAGATTCATGTGCAGTGCCGAACCTCCTGTAAGATGCTCAATATAAGGAGCCCCATGCAATTTGAACTTATCAATGATTGTCAACGATGTATCCTCTACTGCATAGAAATATGAGTTGTAGCAATCACGTGGAACGAAATATCCATCTTCCCTATCCCACTTTGCGTGTTTAACACCCACATTCTCTGCAGGAATCATCTCGCAATTGAACATCAATTCCTTTGTGCGATACTGCTTGTTGTATTTTTCAACAAGTCCGAGAATATCTTGCACAAACGCCTTATATTCTGGATTATCATTAATTTTCATGCCCATGAATTCTGCTGCTTCAACCAAACCGTTGACACCAATTGTAAGATATTGGCGGTTGATATTGATATAACCAGCATCAAACAAAGGAAGCATTCCGTTTTGCTGAAGTTCTTTGAGATTCTCGTTATAGGCAATCTGCACTTTATGACACAAGTCTATTATATGAGAAAGGAACTCTCTGTAATCTTGTGAATTATTAACAGCATACTGGATACAACGGTTAAGATTTATTGTTAGCACAGACTTTGAGCCTGTAGACACTCCACCAGCACCAAGAGTATAAGAGAATCCATTGTCTTGAATCTCATTACGAAGACGGCAGCATGAAGATAGAGAATCAGCATTGTCCGACATATAAGTAAAGAAAGAATGTCCTTCAGAATACATCTCTGCCGTAAAATCTCCCCATTCCTTATCACGAGGTTCTCCATTCTCCGTGAGAAGAGCCATCGTTTCTACTGGGAATGTGAGAACGGTCTTTGTACGCTCCTTATTGAACCACTTCATGAAACGTTTCTGCAGCCAGGAGAGACCATCCCAGTCAGGCTGCGAACCATCAGGGAAATAGAAATTCTCAAACAATGAATGGAAATAATACTTATCATAGTATGCCACATTCCAGAATACAGCCTGAAAGTTACGGGCACCTGTTGGCTGATTTATCGAATATACAATCTGCTCAAAGCAATCCGTAATGATTTTATCTATTGAACGCTTCTTCAGGGACAAGTCTGCCAGCTGTTCTGGATGTTTCCAATAGTCTAGTCCATATTCTTTACCTATAAAATAATTCATGTACATCAAGAACTCCGGGGTCGCGCAAGCACCAGACAACATAGAGCTGACTATAAATACCATATTTATAAATCCGCCACAGAAAGATTTCAAGTTTGTGGGAGCAGTAGAATTACCACCAATACCATTCGTTCCATTGATAAGCCATGGATACATCGTTATGGAAGCACAATAGTTGGCAAGCGATGTTTCATCATTCTTATATATGAAATGTGTCTGCAGAAGTTGCATATATTCATCAGCAAGCTCCTTTCCGTACATATTCTTTATGCGGTCAGTAAGCATACGACGATTCAACTTTATGAATGCCCCCTTTGGCAACTCTCCTATAAGAGTAGCAATATTCTTATGCTCAACATTAGCATTTGCATCAAACTTACTGCCTGTAGCAGCATTTGCAGCATGACAATAGTCAGCCAAGAACTTCATACGGTCCAACTCGTCACGTGTCTCTGTATGCCGCTGACGGTAAAGCATAAATGATTTGGCAACTTTATAGTAGCCTTCTTTCATCAGAGCAATTTCTGTCTGATTCTGGATATCTTCCACTGTCACTCCATCCTTTATATCAAGATTGCTCAGAATCTTTGAGATACGTCCCAAATCTACAGGCTCATTTACTGAATTGAATGCTTTGATTATAGCATTCATGATTTTGTCAAGCGAAAACGAGTCTTTTGTCCCATCGCGCTTTGTAATTGTAAAGTTCTT
>JAIDEM010000172.1 GCA_029054825.1 Prevotella sp.
GCATGACGTCATCTCCGTCGGCAGCAACAAGACCATCATCGGCGGCGGGAAGGGCGCACATCTCGACAGTCTCGGCCTTGACATCAAGAACCAGCAGAACATCATCATACGCAACCTCCGCATCACAAAGGCCGACCCTGACGCCATCGCCTTCCGCAATACGCACCATGTATGGGTAGACCACTGCGACCTGTCGAGCCAGAAACAGGAGAACGATGCCAACGACGGACTGCTCGACTTCACTTACGGCTCCAGCTATCTCACCGTCTCCTGGTGCAAGTTTCATGACCATGACAAGACCTCCATCTGCTCCTCCGGCACGCGAAACATAGCCGACTACGGCCGCCAGCGTGTCACATACCATCACAATGCCTTCATAAACTGCACCCAGCGCAATCCACGCATAGGCTACGGACTGGGACATATCTTCAACGACTATAACGAGACAAACACACTGTACGCCATAGGCATGTTCGCGCGTGCCGTGGTAAACGTCGAGAACTGCCATTTCAAGAACGTCAAGGAGGCTTTCTGCCAGATGTATTCCGCCGACTACGGCGAGGAAGACGCCTACTGGGGATTCCTAAAGAGCACGGGAAACATCTTCGAGGGCACATCGAAAAGCACCTCCGGCAACAGCGAAGGCTTCGACGTGAGCCGTTACTACCAGTATGACTTTGCCATGAATCCAGCCTCGGACGTCAGCGCATTGACAGCCATGATGGGTTGCATGGAAGGCATTGAAGGCGACATCATCCCTTTCCCGGGCGACGGCGCGATAGGTCTGCTCTCAGGCACGACGCTCCGTTGCAGCGACCTCGAGGGCGCGACAGGTTACAGCTACCGCATAGGAGTGTCGCCAGACGCCCTGCACGACTGCGACCCTCAGGCTCTCGCCCTCCAGCCTCTCACCACCTACTACTGGCAGGTGACGGTCCGCGGAGGCAAGTATGACGGCACGGTGTCCGACATCTTCCGCTTCACGACGGCAGATGCCAAGGCTCATTTCCCGACACCTGTAGATGGCGAGGCCAAGGCTCAGCTGCGCGAGATAACGGGCGAGACATCGCCGTGTGCACCGCTTACGCTGCGCTGGCGCGACGGTTTCGCTGCCAAGGGGTATAACGTGGTCTTCGCTGATAACGGGAATCTTGACAACGCCATTGCCGTTGCCGTCACGACCCCTGCCTTCCAGCCCGAGGGACTGTGCCACGGCAAGCAGTATTTCTGGCGTGTGGATGCCGTCAACGGTGACGGACAGACAGTTGTGGGCGACCTGTGGACGTTTAAGTCGCCTGTGAGCCATGCCCGTGAGGGACGCAACGAGGTGGAACACGCCGTGAGAGGCGCGCTCTGCTTCCCTGAGAGGGACAACACGCCTGGCTGGATCATCGCTTCCAACGACTCCTGCAACGTCGGCGACCAAGGCCCTGGGTACATGAGTTTCGTGTGGGCAGGCGAGCGCGGAGTGTACAGCCTGACCACGGCATACTTCGACGAGTCGTCGGGACAGGGAGTCTTCTCCGTCTATGTCAACGAGAACCGTAAGGACCAGTGGACTGCCTCTAAGAACAAGAACACAATGGAGCTCCGCCATACTGACGGCGTCTCTCTCGAGCCCGGCGACGAGCTGCGCCTGGAGTTCCATACACAGAAGAACATGCGCTGCCGCACTGACTATATAGACATCGTGCAGACATCGACCGGAATACAGGAGATACCTGCCTCTGACACCTCCATGCACGATGCCGATGCCCCTGCTTACAACATGACAGGGCAGCGCGTCTCCCCGTCCGCATGCGGCATAGTCATCATCAACGGCAGGAAGACTGTGCGCTGATGCACACCGCGGAGCCTCCGCTCCATGACCTACAGGATAACAACCTTCCCGACAGCCAAGACCGTCAGCCTCCATAAGGCATGCCGACGGCTTCGGTTGTCGGGATTTTTGTTGCAGTTTTGTAATAGGCTGGGGTATAGTCTGTTATATAAAAGATAACGGATGCGTTTCCAAAGGTGACCTTTCATAGTGCAAACCGTCACCTTTCACCTTGCAAAGTGTCACCTTTTATCTTGCAAACCGTCACCTTTCGCTCTGCAAACCGTCACCCTTTATATGACATAAGGTCACCCTCCCTCAGGCAAGCCATAGCAGACACGTTACTGTATCGTGTCGAAACACCTCTTCGTGTTAAAAAAAACTAATAAGAAAGTCTATTGCTCTTCTATGTAGATTAAAATAAGTAATTTTGCAGAAAGTATACACCCTGATGTGCCGCGATGGTGGAATGGTAGACACTGGAGACTTAAAATCTCCTGGCCAGGAATGGCCGTGCGGGTTCGAGTCCCGCTCGCGGTACCTGCGGACGTGAAGGCACGATATGCGTCGCGCCCTTATGACAAACATGAAATCATGAGAAACTTATTCCTGCTGCTCACGCTGATGCTGGTTGCGTGCGGACCTGACAAAGAGCATTTCAAGCTCAAGGGTCATCTGCTTAACCTCAATCAGGGTGAGTTTTACGTATATAGCCCTGACGGAGCGATAGAAGGTATAGACACCATCACCGTTGCCGGCGGACGTTTCGCCTACGAGCCCGTCTGCCGCCATGAGGGGGTGGCAGTCATCATTCTGCCCAACGGCATGGAGATTCCGGTGTCGGTGACGCCAGGAGGCTCTGCGTCGCTTGAAGGCAATGCCCACAATCTACAGGAACTGGAGGTAGACGGAGGCGACGGCAACAAGTTGCTGGCGCGTTTCCGCAAGGCGGCAGGCGACGGGAAAGACCGTGGCGCGGTGATGAAGGCTGTGCAGGATGTCGTGGAGGAAAGCCCCGAATCGCCTGTCAGCATGTATCTCCTGCGCAGCCATGTCCTCGCTTCGCCGTCGCCGGACTATGGCATTGCGCTGTCACTGGCAGACAAGATGCTTGCCGCACAACAGGAAAATGCCGCCCTGCAGGTGCTGAGGAGCAGGATTTCCGACCTGCGTCTCTCGGGAAAAGGCTCTGCCCTCCCTCGCCTCTCAGGCACGGACATCAAGGGCAATGCGCTGCCCGACATCAGCAAGGGGACATGGGTCATCTGCTGCTTCGCCTCGTGGGACTTCGAGAGTGCCGGCATGCTTCGCCGCCTTGCCACGGAGAGAAGCGAGACACATGCAGAGTGGAACATCCTCGGTGTGGCCTATGACGCGGCGACGGACATGCTTGTCAGGGAAGATCGTGACTTCCCGGTATTCTGCGACGGCAAGATGGCCGACAGCCCAGTGGCTGGCAAACTGGGATTTTTCCAGACAGGACAGAATATCCTTGCACGCAACGGCAGGATTTCCGACCGCGACCTGTCGTTTGAACAGCTTATATCAAGGCTTCCGAAATAGCCTTTTGGTTGTTAGGTTGACGGCTCCCCATTCCGGATATAACCGCCTAACCGTCCAACCGTATAACATACCACCCCAAAACCTAAAATCTAATACCCAAAACCTCAAAACCCAACACCCACAACCCCACAACCTAATGCTTGTAAAAACCTACTGCGCGGCGGTCAACGGACTTGACGTGAAGACCGTCACCGTAGAGGTAAATGCCACAAAAGGCGAGAAATTCTACCTCTCCGGACTGGGAGACGAGGCTGTGCGCGAGGCGCAGAGCCGCATACACTCCGCCATCACCGTAAACAAATTCGAATATCCCTGCAAGAGGATTACTGTCAATCTCGCGCCTGCCGACCTCAGAAAGGAAGGGGCAAGCTTTGACCTGCCCATAGCCATCGGCATCCTTGCCGCCGACAAGCAGGTCTCCGCAGACCGCCTCGGCGAATATATGATTGTCGGCGAACTGGGGCTTGACGGCCGTCTGCAACCCGTAAAAGGAGCCCTGCCTATAGCCATCCGCGCACGGGCAGAGAAGTTCCGCGGACTGATAGTCCCTGTGCAGAACGGCCGCGAGGCTGCCGTGGTGAATAATCTTGACGTCTACGCCATGGAGACGATAACGGATGTTGTGGAGTTTCTTAACGGCATGGGCGACAGCAAGTCGGTAATCGTGGACACAAGGGCGGAATTTTACGCCCGGCAGGCAGAAGAGACGCTCGATTTTGCCGATGTCCGCGGACAGGAAAGTGTGAAGAGAGCCTTCGAGGTCGCTGCCGCCGGCGGACACAACCTTATTATGGTAGGTCCTCCGGGCAGCGGAAAGTCTATGATGGCAAAGCGCCTTCCCGGCATCCTCCCTCCGCTCTCCCTTGCCGAAAGCCTTGAGACGACGCAGATACACTCCATAGCTGGAAAGCTCGGCAGTGATGTCTCGCTCATCTCGCGTCGGCCGTTCCGCGCCCCTCACCACACCGTCTCGCAGGTAGCCCTTGTAGGCGGCGGCACGAAGGCACAGCCTGGCGAGATAAGTTTGGCACATAACGGCGTGCTCTTCGCCGACGAGCTCCCCGAGTTCAGCAAGAGTACGCTGGAAGTATTGCGTCAGCCGCTGGAAGACAGGAAGATAACTATCTCCCGTGCCAAGTACACGATAGAGTACCCATGCTCCATAATGTTCGTCGCCTCGATGAATCCCTGCCCTTGCGGATATTACGGCGACCCTACCCACCGCTGTGTCTGCACGCCGGGACAGCGACAGCGCTACATGAACAAGATAAGCGGTCCGCTGCTCGACCGCATAGACATCCAGTGCGAGATAACGCCCGTGCCGTTCAAGGACATCAGCAGGCAGGCGGCAGGTGAGCCCTCCTCGGCAATCCGCGAGCGTGTCATCGCCGCGCGGAGGATACAGGAGGAGCGTTTCAGGGATTGCAAGGGCATTCACTGCAACGCCCAGATGACGGAACGCATGATACACGAGTATGCCGAGCCCGACGACCGTTCGCTTGACATGCTCCGCATGGCGATGGAGCGTCTCTCGCTCTCTGCCCGCGCATACAGCCGCATCTTGAAGGTCGCCCGCACCATTGCCGACCTCGAAGGCTCGCCTTCCGTCCTTCAGCAACACCTTGCCGAGGCCATCTCCTACCGCACTCTCGACCGCGGCGACTGGGCAGAGAGGTAGTTGGTAATTGCGAAATGAAAGTAACAAAAAATAGGAACAACAAATAAAATTGAGATACATGGGAAATGTTGAAAAAATGTTGATGATGTTTATTATGTCATTCACAACTTTATGCACGTATGCTTATAGATGGCAATCTCCGTATGCTTACTGCAATAATAATCCGGTTAATTTCGTAGATCCTGATGGGCAAAAAGTTGTTTTTGTTAATGGATACCTTGGATTTGGCTCTCCAAAAGGAGGTCCAACTTATTGGAATGGAATTAACTCTTCTTTTGTGAAAAGTACACAATCTACATTTAGAGATTATGCCTCTCCTTATTTCACAAATTATGATTATAATTATCTACAGAGTGCAAGTACTGTCAGAGAATCGCTCGGTTACAAATATGCAAAAGATAATTTATGCAAAAGATAATTATGGAGCACTAACAAAAGGAATGACTCCAAGTGTTGATAAGTTCAATTTCGTTTCACATAGTATGGGTGGAGCTTTTTCTGAGGGAATGATGAGATATCTTTCTGAGCAAGGCTGGGAAACAGAGAATGCGGTGTTCTTAAATGCGTGGGAACCAACACAAATTAATCGAAAAGTAGAGAACACAAGAATTGATGCAACATGAACCAACGACCCCGTACAATTCCTTAGCAAACCTTTATTTGGAGAACCTGACATCCCATCATCAGATGAGCAAATAAGAATAAAAAGTGGTGAGTCCATTCTGTATATACATCGAGATTTAATTGATGGAAATAGTAATGAGTTATGGAAACTAATAAATGAGTCTTGGCAAAATGAGATGTATAATAAATTTAGTGGTCTGCATCGCTACAATCTTTCAGTTTTTCGCCTCTGGTTTTAATATGCTCAGTATGAAGAAACCAGAGACAATTGAGGATTCTCTATATAATGATTTCGTGCTTGTTGAATGTTTTTGTTCTTTTATAATCGGATTCATTTTTATTCTAACATACAATTTTAGATATAAATTTCTTGAAAGTAAGATAATTAATCTTTCCTTCTTGGCAATTGTACTGTTTGCATCCTATGTACACATATACCAATTATTTATTCAAAAAGATTTGATGTTGGCATCAGGCATTCTCCTTTTAGTTGATATTTTTGTAGGATTTAAAGGATGTAAAATGATTATACAAAGCAAAGTAAGATAAATCAAAAGAAACCCAAATGACATTTTTTAGAAACATCATAACATGTATAATTTATCTTTCAATATCTTGTCAAGTTGCCTTTGCCCAAAACAATGTTGGCAACGAATACTACGAGAAGGCTTACACGGAAATGGCAGATATGCTTGACGGCAAGATACCTATGTCTATCCGCCGAGCAGTCTTTATGGCTGAATGGGCTTACCTTGACGGCAATCTGGAATACGAGAAAGATTTCTGTGAACCAATACTGAAAGATGTTGCTTATATGAAACGCTGGATGGCTGCCAACAACCTGTCTCAATACAAGACTGCGAAACAGATGACACTCTGTAATTTCTTCTTATATCCATGGTCTGGTAACAATCATACTCCATTCAGATATGATTTTGACGAAAAGGAAAGTTGGGATCATCAATTGGTGTCAAGGGTTCTTAAGACTCACAAAGGTCAATGTCATTCGCTTCCATAGACGTTTATACTATATGCAGAAGAATTTGGTGCAAACGCTTACCTGGCAAGAGCACCACGTCATTGTTATATAATGTATAAGGATGAAGACAATCAGTTCCCAGAGGAATGGGTAAACGTGGAGCTTACATCCCAGCAATACATCCCAACATGGGCTCATAAAGAGCAATACGAGATAAAGGATTCTGCTGTTATCGTCGGCACCTACTTGACCCCACTGAACAAAAAGGAAACGATTGCCTATCAACTGTCTGAACTTGCATTGTCTTAATACACAAAACACAAAATCTGTGACGCCTTCACACTAAAATGCACTACAAAAGCGTTAGAATACTATAAGATGAATCCAAATGCCATTATCATCAAGGCGAGATCATTGGAAGCACAGTTGATAAGTCATTTAAAATATAATGGAGGCTTTCGAGATTCCGTTACTGATAGTCTTGATAGAGAACTCTCGCAGTGTGCCATAGCCTTAAAGAACACCCACTGGACTCAAGAAACAGAGGAGTTGCGCCGCAAATGGAATAAGACAAAGGAAGAAATAGACAGTATAAAACAAAATACGATAATCATAAAATAGAACCAATATGAGAAGACTTAAAAGAACATTTACAGTCATTGCGATGTTAATCATGGCAGTAAATGCAAACGCCTGGCCTTGGCTTTCACCGTATGCTTATTGTATGGGTAATCCTATTAGATTTATTGATCCTGATGGACGAGATGTTCACCCTGCCGACAACAATGCATTTGCAATGCTTCTTAATACTATCTCTCCAGAAGATAGAGAATTTATTGTGCTAAACGAAAATGGCAATATTGACTTTGCTACTATGCAATCTCATAATAGTGAAAGTCAAAATTATGCAGAACTAATGAACTTGGTTTCTGCTGACATAACTTATAATATATATGTTCAAGCTGAATATTCTTACATGGATAATGTGGGAAATATCAACAGAAGCAGTTTGTCATATTCTGCACCGGATATTGAATTTGCTGATCCTGATTTTATATCTCCATCTGGCCTTACAACAGGAGAAGCTGGTAAATATGGTATAACACTATTGCCTGGTCAAGGAATGAGTGGCGTAAACTCACCTAATCAAGATGCCCACACATATATACACCCTTCCTTGTCTCCTCTTGGACAAGCTGAAGCATTAAGTCATGAATTATATGGTCATGGATCCTTGTACAATCAATACAGAGATAGGCGTGTTTCAGGACACGACTATAGAAATACAAGTAGAGACCACAATGATTTGCTGAGGAATAATATTAGAAGGGCAAGAATGGAAACTGTGTCATATTTTAAGTAAAATGAAAACACTAAGAATACTTTTAATGCTTATACTGATAACATCACTGTCAGCATCTGCATTTAACCAAAAGGTAGATACCATTGTGGTAAGCCATGATAATTATCAAACACTTCAGGTTATTGTCACAATAGACAATACTGATAGCGAGGCCTTGTGGATATGGTATGATAGCCATGACTATGGTAAAGATTACCAAAAAGCCATAAAACATTATCTAATGAAACGAAAAGGGGACTTCTCCATTTTTGATATAGGCACTGATCCTAATATGTTTGGGGAATGGTGGCATCCTTATGGACCAAAAGATTTTTTTGTGAAACATTTGGAATCTAATAAGTCCTTTTCAATTGTTCTTTACAAAGATATAGCTCCATCAGTTGACCACACTGATTACAATGATAGTATTAGTAGCATTAAGATATTTAGTAATAAACAAATAAAAGAGACATGTCCAGGAATCGAAGAACCGTATAGTGTAAATCGAATTTCCTTTCCACATAATGTTATTGCATTTCAAATTCCCGATTAGCGAATCCATTTGAAGCAGTGCAAACTTGGACACATTCTCCGGACCACATTTTTGTCAATCGGATAGACATCCAGTGCGAGATAACGCCCGTGCCGTTCAAGGACATCAGCAGGCAGGCGGCAGGTGAGCCCTCCTCGGCAATCCGCGAGCGTGTCATCGCCGCGCGGAGGATACAGGAGGAGCGTTTCAGGGATTGCAAGGGCATTCACTGCAACGCCCAGATGACGGAACGCATGATACACGAGTATGCCGAGCCCGACGACCGTTCGCTTGACATGCTCCGCATGGCGATGGAGCGTCTCTCGCTCTCTGCCCGCGCATACAGCCGCATCTTGAAGGTCGCCCGCACGATTGCCGACCTCGAAGGCTCGCCTTCTGTCCTCCAGCAACACCTTGCCGAGGCAATCTCCTACCGCACTCTCGACCGCGGCGACTGGGCGGAGAGAGGGATATGATGGTATATTAGGGAGGTCAACAAAATTAATGAATAGTATGAAGAATATATTCCTTTTTATATATTCGGCTTTATTTTGTTCAATTAGCGTATATTATTAGAACGGCAAGGACATATAGGATGAATATGGAACGATTTACATACCAGTAAATGATTCCACCATAATATATATAATACAAGGAAAGGTGAAAGACATGAAGTAAAACTAAACCACCATATCTTCACGACAATAGGGAGACTGGCGTTGATGCCGGTCTCCCTATTGTTTGGCTTATCATGTGGCGCAGGTGACTATGCTGCCATGGCGAAGCAGTAGAACGCAAGGCCGCAGATATAACCTAAGAGTGCGAGAGGAGTGATACGGCGCAGATACCAGCCGAAGCTGATCTTCTCCAGCCCCATCACCACGACGCCAGCCACCGAACCGATGATGAGCAGTGAGCCGCCTGTTCCGGCGCAATATGCCAGCAGCTGCCAGAACGAGCCGTCAACAGCGAGGTCGGCGCTCTGAGGAGTGATGGCATACATCTTCATCGCTCCTGCCACGAGAGGTACATTGTCTACCACGGCAGAGAGCAGACCTATGGCGGCTGTGACGAGCACGCTGTTGCCTATAGTGTCGTTGAGCCACTGTCCTGCGGAGGCAAGCACACCTATTTCCGACAGCACTGCCACCGACATCAGTATTCCGAGGAAGAAGATTATCGTAGGCATGTCGATGCGTGAAATCATGCGTCCCACGCGGTGTGCTGTGGAGTCGTCCTCAGCCTTGTGCCAGTAAAGCAGTTCTGTCACAAGCCACAGCACGCCCAAGGCCAGCAGTACGCCGACAAAAGCAGGCAGGTCTGTGATGGAGTGGAAGACCGGTACGCTGCACAGTCCTCCGATACCGAGGACAAGTACCAGACACCTCTGCATGGGTGTCGTGCTCGCCTTGTTTCCCGCTGTTGCAGAAGGTGCCTCCAGCGTGCCGTGGAGCTGTGTCTGTATAAGCAGTGTCGGCACGGCGAACGCCAATAATGACGGTACGAACATCCCCTGTATGATGCCTGTGGAAGTAATGGCATGGCTGTTCCAGAGCATCAGTGTGGTGACATCCCCGATAGGGGAGAATGCTCCGCCGGCATTTGCCGCGATGATTACCGTTGCGGCATACCACAGGCGGTCCTCATGGCTGGCAACGAGTTTCCTTAGTATCATAATCATCACGATAGCCGTTGTCATATTGTCGAGCACGGCACTCATGAGGAATGTCGCCACCCCTATCTTCCACAGCAGCGAGCGCTTGCTGCGGGCGTGGATGAGCCTTTGCACGAAATCAAAGCCTCCATGCTCGTCTATCACCTCTATGATAATCATCGCACCCATGAGGAAAAACAGTGTTGTGCCCGTCTCTCCGAGGTTGTGTTCTATGCTGGCGTTGAGCTGGTCCATGTCTGCCACATATCCTCCCATGGCAAAAAGCATCCATACTGTGACACACATGAGCAGCGCAATCGCAGACTTGTTCACTTTCGTCACATTCTCAAGGGCTATCAATGCATAGCCCGCGATGAAGACAAGTATTATAAGCAGTGTCATATCCTAAGCCCTCCCCGTGATTTTAGATATTATCTCCTGTGCCTTGTCGCCGGTGTAGACATGTGTATCGGTGACAGGCGAATATTCGAAATCCATGAACCGCAGCACCTGTATGGCGCAGAAGCCGTGGTCGCCGCTGATATATGCCTGGAGCATGACGTTGCCGTTGGCACGGGGAGCAAGGTCAGGCATATCGTCTGTCATGCCGGTGCAGACGATATGCTGTATCTCCTCAGCCAGTTCTGCGCCGTAGGTCTCTGTGTGCGTCTTTATCGCAGCACCTGTCGGGCGGTATGTCAGTGCATATCTGCTGCCGAACATCGCTTTCAGGAAGCCGTTGCGCTTGCGCTCTATCTCTGGAAGATGGTGGATGAGATTGCCGATAGGGGTGTATGTAGTGTTGGTCTTTTCCATTTCAGTATGGTGTTAATGATGTAATATGTCGGAATGCACGCCCAGGCTTCTGCCGGGCATGTAAATCCTCTGATATATGATAAAGTATGTGAAATACGGCATTTCCTCCGCTTCAACGGCAACCGTGCCGCTATGGCTGGAAATGCATTATCCTCAAATCGGCTCCAAAACCTGATGGCCGGCTTGAGATTATCGATGGAAAAGGTCTAACACAACATGCGCATTAGGGCAAACACGTAATAGTTTGCCGCACGCGTGGAGACGAAAGCAGTGCCTGCCTTCGCGAAAACTATCGGCAGATGGTGACGGCGAGCCTGTGAGGCTGCATGGGCAGAAGTCATCATCCGCAATGGCGAATGATGGGAGCGCACCTGCTTCGAGCACGGTATCCCGTGGAAAGCAGCCGGTGTCGACACGCATGCCGGCACGCTCACGGTCTCCCCTTGCATGGCCATGGACGTCAGCAGGCGGTCGTCGCTCGACAGGACAGCGTCGTTTCCTTCGCCGTCCGCGATGCTTTCCACCGTCGCCTCGTGCCACATCTCGGCTGTCCTCTCGCCCATATCGGTACAGGAGAGCAATGCCGTGGTCAGCAGCAGGAATATGTAAGCCAGTCGCCGTGTCATCTTGTACTGAAGATAATAATAGATGTTATTGTCTGCAAAATTACACGTTTTCCATGAAAAGCCAAGCGTTTTGCAGGTTAAAAAGTGCAAATCCGCTGAAGGAGACGTATTTCATGTGGATTGCAGGATATATACGCATGTAAAGAAAACTCACGCTGTCCAGGGCCTGAAATATTCGCGTAGAAAATGAAGAGAGGAGGAGAATCTCTGAAAACCGCAGGATTTTCCGTTTCTGTAATGTGCTGTCAACCATCGGTTTACAAATATCCATATTGGAGACGTATAGCTCAATCCCTGCCAAATGTGACTTTTCATCCGGCAGAGGGTCACCTTTCACGACACAAAAGCTTACTCTTTGTCGGATGAAAGCTTGCTCTTTGCAAGGTAAAGTCTCATGGATTTTGCATGAAATGTGACCTTTTGCCTTTTTTTACCACATAAAACGGCATGGAAACCGCCATTGGCGGCTTGAAAAACCGGTACGGGAGGCGTGTCGCGAGCGACGTTTTCCCGTTATGATAAATAGCGTATAAGAAAACTCCGTGTATTTTC